>CANRJI010000063.1 GCA_947630885.1 uncultured Bacilli bacterium | reverse complement strand
CTTGAGGTCAAAAAAACGAGATATAAAATCCCGTTAATGTTTAGAAATTTTTAGGACATTTTCCAAAACTATTGACATTAATCTAAATAAGCAACCCTAAAAATTTGTATATTTTCTACTTATCTTTAAAAGTAACTATTTATTAATAATTACAAAACTCTCCACATGTTATAATTGGAGAGTTTTGTATTTTTATTTTTGTTGACTAATTTCATCTAATATCTTTTATATTTACATTATAAACCTCATCATTTTCAACATAAAAAGATACTGTTTCTAAATTACTATAAATATTATCCATCGATAAGCTAATTGTATAGATAACTTCTTCTAAAATATTTTTTTCATCTAAATCATTAAGCAATAACTTATTAAAGTTTAGTTTTAAATTATTTCCAATAAGTTCGTAATCGTTAAGCTGGGTACTAGCATTTAAGTAACTCATTAAATTTGTTTCATAAATAGGAGAACTACTTAATTCTTTAATAATTACTTTTACATAATCTTCAGATGAACTATTAACATATTTGGTAACTGGGACATAATATTTGTTATTATTGTATTCATTTACATAAAAGACAGTATAAGACACAATATTACTCGTATTAACTAGATCATAATTTTTATTTATTCCATAACTTCGGTCTAAAACAGTTGGTACGTTAGTTCCACTTGGAAGTTTATCTAATACTTCTCCTTCAACTTTAATAATTACTTTGTCGATACCATCGATACTGGTAAGAGTATAAATAATGGCTTCGAGCATCTTTTCTTCTTCATTTTTATTTATATCGAGCAATTCCTTGGAAAAATCTATTACTAAAATTTTGTTTTCCAGACTGACATTTTTAACTGTCGTGCCTGGCGGTATGATACTTCGGAAACCATTAGGAATAATACTCGACTTTCCTCCACCGATTATTAAACCATCTATTAAGTCTTTAGCTTTATCTGTTCCATCGCATTTACAAGAAGCAATTGTTGTTCTAGCAACGTAATCATCACTATCGACTAAATATATCGTACTGTAAGTATTATCGTATACATATTCGATACCATCATTAGATAGTTCAATTTCTTTTCTATTATCGGGTATTAAATAAAGAAGAAGCAAAATTAAAACGGCAAGGGAAGAAATCATAATCTTTTTAATTGACATTCTTTTAAGCATACAAATCACCTACTAAAATATATGTGTTATCAACCATTTTAATACTAAGAAAAAAAGCACACTTATATTTGTGCTTATAAAGATATTTCTCCAAGTCTAATAAGTTCCACTACTGCTTGAGCCCTACCTTTTACGGATAATTTCTGCATTGTATTGGAAATATGATTCCTTACTGTCTTCTCACTAATACCGAGAACATCCGCGATTTCTTTCGTTGTTTTATTTTCCACTAGTAAAGAAAAGACTTCTTTTTCTCTTTTCGTTAATATACCTTTACTCATAAATACCTCACTTCCCTATAGGGTGGTTATGTCTATTCATATTATTGTATTCAAACGATTGGATTAAGTGAGATATATTTACCCAAGTTAATTAAATTTTACTGATATATACCTTTTATCTTCAAAGGAACTTTGGACTAATCGCATTATTTTATTAGCCATATTAGTACTAGAATCATCTGAGTCGAGTACTACTCTAACATTATCTCCTTCTATTTTTACAAAGTTTTCACAATTACATAATTCTTTAATATTAGCTTCTATCGTTTCTTCCAACGAAGAATTTTTATTAATTAGTTTAAGCTTTTCAAAGGCAGCATTCTTGTCATCGATACTAACTTCATTATCGGTTAGCTTTTCTTTTAAAGAATTAATTTCGTTCATTACAGTAGCATCATCTTCAACTTTTAAGGCTGAAATAATTGATGATTCTTCGATACTGACTTCTTCATTATTAGATATATTTTCACTAATATTATTACTAAATATTTCACTAGGCATCGTAACATAATATATCGATAAAACTAATACCAAACTAAATAATGTTAAAAACCACAAATTCTTCTTATTTATCATAATTATTCCTCTTCTTTCTATTTTATTATATTAATTAGAAAAAGGAATATGAAAAAAAGTTAGAAACGCTAACCTTTTTATATATTATTTGTTTAAATTATTTTTATATTTTTATTGGATCAAAGCATGCTTCAACATCGACCTTATTATTTTTCTTATATTGGTTATCGATAAATTTTAAAGTTTCTTTTAATTTATCATCATGACGATATTTGATAATTATTTGGTAGTGATAAATATTATTAACTTTAAAAATGCTTGCTCCAGTTGGGCCTAATGTTACAGTATCGGAATTAATATTACTTTTTAAATAATTACCTATTTTATTTGCTTCTTTAAAACCTAATTCATAATCTTTAGATGAAATACTAACTAGGACCATATAGTAATATGGTGGGTATTTAAGTAATTTTCGCATTTTCATTTCTTCTTTATAAAAGCCAAGATAATTATGTTCTTTAGCTAAAACAATACTATAGTTATCAGGATTGTATGTTTGAATAATAACTTCTCCTAAAGACTTGCCACGTCCTGCCCTTCCCGATACTTGAGAAAGAAGCTGAAAAGTATTTTCACAGGCACGAAAGTCTGGCGATGTAAGCGTCGTATCAGCTGATACAACTCCAACTAAAGTTACTAAAGGAAAATCAAGACCTTTAGCAATCATTTGGGTACCTATTAAAATATCGTATTTATGTTCGCCAAAATCATCGATAATTTTTTGATGTTCTCCTTTTTTACTTGTCGTATCAACGTCCATTCTAACAATTTTAGCATCATATAATTTATGAAGTTCTTCTTCAAGTTTCTCTGTTCCGATACCATAATCTTTAACATTAGTTCCTCCACACTTAGGGCACGTATCTTTTAAGGGGACAACTGAGGAACAGTAATGGCATTTTAAATTGTTACTTGATTTGTGATATGTATAAGATATATCACACTTAGGGCATTTGAAAGTATAACCACAGTCACGACAACTTATGACGCCCGAATAACCTCTTCGATTAAGAAGAAGAACAATCTGCTCATTTTTAGCAAGTTTTTCTTTTATTTTTTCTTTAAGGAGATTAGATAAAATAAAATTACCTTTTTTTACTTCTTCCTTCATATCGATAATTTTAATTGGAGGTAGTTCACTATCATTAGCACGTTTGGGTAGTGTTAGTAGTTTATAAACTTTATTACCAGCACGAGCAAATGATTCAAGTGATGGGGTTGCCGACCCTAGAATAACAGGGCAATTGTGATATTTACTTCGCCACATAGCAATATCTTTAGCGTTGTATTTAGGATGATTTTCTTGTTTATAAGATGACGTATGTTCTTCATCGATAATGATGATGCCAATTTTTTTAAACGGAACAAAAATAGCGCTTCGCGTTCCAATTACTATTTTGGCTTTGCCTTCGGTAATCTTTCGGTACTCGTCGTATCTTTCACTATCACTAAGTCTTGAATGTAATACGGATATAGCATCACCAAAGCGAGAAATAAACTTACCGACAATCTGCGGTGTCAAACTAATTTCGGGAACGAGCATGATAGCTTCCATTCCCTTTTTAAGTGATTCTTCAATAATACTCATGTATACTTCGGTCTTACCACTTCCCGTAACACCATATAATAAATAAGTTATACTTTTTCCAAAGGAAGAACATACTTCGTCATAGACAAGTTTCTGTTTATCATTTAAAGTTACTTTTTTATAATTATTAATTCCGGTATAAACATATCGTTTTGCTTCTTCATAAATAATTTCAGCAAAGCCATTTTTAATAAGTGTATTGATGGTACTACTCATTTTGGTAATGAGGACGTCTCCTTCTTTTAGTTTACATAAAAGATTAATCTGTCCTTCATATTTACAAGTATTAATATAATTATCAATTTCTTCAATACTTCTTGTTCTTCGTAAATATTTATCGTATTTGATTTTAATATTTGTATTTGATGATGCTTTAAGGGCTTTAGGAAGCATAGCTTGATATGCTGAAACTTTTGAGCAAAGTAAGTTTTCACTCATCTCTTTACCTAAAAGAAGCATCTCTTCATTTAGGACAGGAGTATCATCAATTACTTCCATAATATCTTTAATTTTATTCTTATCATAATCGGTATCGCTATATATTTCCATAACAAAACCTTGGAGCATCATCTTTCCAAAAGGAATGGTAACTCTAACTCCAACTTTTATTTTTTCTTTCATATCATCGGGTACTCGGTATACATAGCTTTCATCGACAGCTTTAGCTCCAATCTCTGTTAATACATAAACGTACATTCTACCACCTATGTGTATTTTATCAAATTTATATCTAAAAATCTATTCCTTTTTCATAAATAAAAAAAGAAATAGCAAATATTATTTTATAACCACTTACTATTCTTCATATTTAAAAATTCTAAATTTTGAAACTGATCAATATATTTTAATATTTTATCTACTAAAATATCTTTATCTTCTAAAAAATCATCTAAATGAATAATTTTATTAAGTCCTTTACGTAATTTGTAATCACAAACATACATATACATACAGTTATCGATTTTCTTTGCTATTTTCGTATCCGCTTTATCTTCACCATTGCAAGAGAAAATAAAGTCCTTATACCAATCGATTAAACTAGAACTTATTTCATCGTAATCGATATCACAGTTTATAATTTCATCATAGTGTGGACATACATCTAACATTTTTTTTACATTTACGACATCGACAATATGATCAGTAATCATTATCTTTCTCCTTATCTTGATTGAGATACTAAAGCAAAGACTTCTTAAACTGCATACTTCTACATAAATTTATTCATTTGTTTCATCATTTGATTAACTTGTTTTTGTGATGGTGTTCTACCCATTTGACTCATCATCGTTTTAATCATTTGTTCATTAATAGGTGGATTCTTTTTTAGTTCTTTCTTCATTAATTTTCTTGCAACGAGAAAACCAATAACTAAACCTACTACTAAACCTAATAATATATATAATATATCCCAAAGCATATTTACTTCCTCCTCATTATTATTGTACTATGGCTTGCCTATTTTGTAAAGGCTTTAATTTACTGAGCCAGAAATAATCTTTATTTTCGAAATCACAGACAAATAAATTATTGTTACCTTTATTTAAATAAGTAAAGAAATCGGGATAGTTACTATCTGTTTCAATTTTCATATTATAATTGTTAACTCGAAGAATGGTTCTTTCGTCAGTATTTAAAGTATGAATATTATCTCTTCGTTGATAGCCATATTTAAGTTTATACTCATAATAAATATATTCATTTAGCATAACTTTATTAAAAGGAATAGCTATCTGTTCGAAAGTTCGATATGTTTTACTTTTGTCATAGTCTTTCATGTTATAAATTTCTTCAAATAGTTTATACATTTTGAAAGGATTACGCTTATACATATAAGCAAAATATTTATTAACATTAAAAATATAGTATGTTCTCATAAATATCATCACCATATTTACTTTACCATACTATATTTACTTTTTTTGTCGAATTATAAACTATTTTTAATTCTAATTACTAAATTAGGTATATCTAATTCAAAATAATTAATAACTTCTTCTATTTCACCACTTAAGCCATATTTGCTTATGCCAAT
>CANRJI010000062.1 GCA_947630885.1 uncultured Bacilli bacterium | reverse complement strand
ATATAATTGCAAAACAAGCAATAATTTAAAAAACGAGTAAAATTTTTAATTTACCCGATTTTAATAATTTTTTTATTTAAATTACTTGTAAAAATACTAATTTTATAGTATCATGTATTTGTCAAGGAAACTTGCATAAAATAAAAAAGAGGAACATTCAATATTGCAGTGTTGAGTGTTACCCAATAATTTGTGTAGCACCTAATTCAAACTGTTTGAGTTAGGTAAATTTATTTTATATTAAAACTTATAATTATAATTGTAAAATAAAAAAGGAATTACTTAACTTTGCCAAGTTGAGTATTTACCTTAGTATTAAGTTGTACCTAATCAAGTTAAAGTACTTAATCTAAACGCAGATTGAGTACTATTTTTTTACGAATAGAATCATTAAAGAGATTATTAATAAAATGATAATTAATATCAAAAACAAGATTAATAAATGCTTTTTCTTTTTATCAATTATCATATAAATAAAGGCTAAAACACAACATAAATCTTGTATTTTGCCTTAGATTAATATATAATGATATAAGAGGGTGTAAGTTATGGAAAAAAGTATTATTAAAGTAAAAAGTATGAGTTTTAGTTATAATAATCAGCCGGTCTTTAACAATTTTGATTTAGATATTTATCCCAAGACCTTTGTCTCAATAATTGGAAGAAATGGTTCTGGTAAAAGTACTTTGGCAAAAATTCTTATCGGCCTATATGAAGCTTATGGTTATATTACTATCGATGGTTATCTTCTAAATAATTTTTATTTAAAAAAAATAAGAAGATCATTTTCTGTTTGCTTTGATAATGCTGATGACCACTTTATTGGTGAAACGGTCCGCGATGATCTAGCCTTTACGTTAGAAAATCTAGAATATTCTCCTGATGAAATAAAAAATGCTATTTCTAGTATTGCTAAGAAGTTTAAAATTGAAAATATTTTAGATAAAGGACCAGAAAGTTTAAATAATTCTGAAAAAGAAAAAGTAGCCCTTGCTTCATCACTCATTCATAATCCTAAAATCCTCTTGTTAGATGAAATGATTCATAAACTAAATCAAACTGATAAAAAACTCGTCTTCAAAATTTTAAAAGAATATCAAGAAGAAGGGTTAACCATTATTTTAATTACTCATAATTTAGAAGATACTTTATTTTCTGATCGCATTATTGTTTTAGAACAAGGTAAAATTATCATGGATGGTCCTAAAGAAGAAGTATATGCTGATGATAAATTAGAGAAGTTAGGATTTAATCTTCCTTTTATCGTCAAATTATCCCATAATTTAAAACTGTATAATCTTATTGATAAAATTTATTTTGATGAGAAAGAGATAAGTGATAAATTATGGAATTAAAATTAGATAAAGTATCATATCAAGATAAACTTACCAATATCAGTTATAGTTTTGAAGAAGGAATGATAACTAGTGTCATATCTGCTTCTGGTAGCGGCAAAACCTTATTAAGTTATTTAATAAGTGGTATCGAAAAAGGTTATACTGGAACTATTACTAATAGTTATCAAGGACGACAAATGGGGTATGTTTTCCAAAACCCCGAAGAATCATTTATCTTTAATACCGTTCGTGAAGAGTTAATTTTTGGTCTCCGAAAATATAACTATAAAGTAAGTACTATTGAAAAGAGAATTAGTGATTCTTTAAAATTAGTTAATCTTCCTTTAACTTACTTAGACCGTAGCCCATTTGAATTATCTAGTGGCGAAAAAGAGTTGTTATCTATTGCTACTGTCTTATGTTTAAATCCTAAATTAATTATTCTCGATGATCCAACTCTTTATTTAGATAACCAAAAAGAAGAATATCTTATTAAACTACTAAAAAAATTAAAGCGTGATTATCACCGAACTATTGTTATTTTCTCGAGTGATATCGAATTTGTTACGAAAGTTACCGATAATTATCTTCTCCTAAAAAATGGTAAAATGGTAAGTGAAGGTAAAAGCAAAGAATTACTTTTAAATAGTGATAAAATAAAAAAAGCCGGTATTGAAATTCCTAAAATAATTGATTTCATAAATTCTGTTAATAAAAAAAAGAATATCGGTTTAGATTTAACTTTTGATATTAAAGAACTTATGAAGGATATCTATCGTCATGTTAAATAATATTACTTTTGGTCGATACTATTTAAAAGATTCTATTGTTCATAAACTTAGTCCCATGTTTAAGATAATATCACTTATCATCATGATGATTGCTATGTTTTATATTGATAGTTATGTTGATTTACTAATGCTAACAAGTTATTTATTACTAGCTATTGTCTATAGTGATATTAGTATCAAAGTATATTTAAAAAATATTCTTGGTTTAAAAATATTTCTTATTTTCATATTTGTTATAGATTTAATATTTACTTTTAATATTAATCGCATTATTTTTGATTTATTTAGAATTATCTTTATCATTTTATATGCTAGTATTTTAAGTTATACAACTTCTATTACCGAAATAGCTTATGGAATGCAAAAACTTCTAAAGCCCTTGAATAAAATAATACCAGTAAGTGATATTGCTATGGTTACCGCTCTTTCGATAAGATATATTCCATCGCTTACCGATTCAGCTCATAAAATAATAAGATCTCAAAAATTGCGAGGAATAAACTTTGATAGCAAAATATGGAAAGAAAAAATAATTAGTACTACAGGTGTTCTTCTTCCTATGTTTGCTATGTCAATTAAAAAGTCGGAGAGGACCGCGGATATCATGGATATTAGGCTATATAATTATGGAAAGTCAAAAACTAATTACCGAACAAATAAGTGGAGTATTAGAGATTATCTTTTACTTGTTTTAAATATATTAATATTTATTATTGTCATATTTTATTGAGGAGGAATTATGAGATATTTAATTACCATATCGTATGATGGAACTGATTTTTTTGGTTACCAAAAACAGCCTCGTAAGAGGACCGTCCAAGGTGAACTAGAAAAAGCCTTAAAGGAGATAAGTGGTGGCAAGACGATAAGTGTTCATGCTTCGGGCCGAACCGATGCTGGTGTCCATGCCCTTGCTCAAAAAGTCCATTTTGATTTAGAGACTAAAATAACTTGTGAAAAATTAGCTAAGGGCTTAAATTCCCTTTTACCAAAAGATATCTTTGTTCGTAAAGTCGAAGAGGTTAGCGATGACTTTCATGCTAGATTTTCTGCTTTAGGTAAAGAGTACATCTATAAATTAAATATGGGAGAATATAATCCTCTTGAACGTAATTACGTTTATCAGTATAATTCGCGACTTGATGTCGTCGAAATGGAAAGAGCCTTAAAATATTTTGAAGGAACACATAACTTCAAATCATTTACTAAAGCTGATGATGAAAAAGAAGATTACGTTCGAACAATATCGCAAACAAATCTTATTCGCGATAGCAAAGATTTAAACAAAATAACATTTGTTTTTGTCGGTACAGGATTTATGCGTTATATGGTTCGTAATATGGTTGGAACATTAATTATGGTTGGCGAAGGCAAAATAAAGAGTGAAGAAATAATCGATATTCTAAAAAAAGAAACGCGTATAGCAGCAGGAAAAACTGCAAGTGCAGAAGGGTTATACCTCAAAAATGTCTTTTATTAATCTTTACAATAAAAGCAAGATATATTATAATAAAGTGCGAAGGAAGTTGATAGAATGGGAAGAGAATTAAAAAGAAAACAAGCTAAAAGAGAAGGAAAAAATGTTCGAGAAGCTCAAAAGAAAAATCGTGATAAACCATTATCGATGAGGACTTTTATTATTATCTTAATTGTTTTACTTGTCTTTTTTGTCCTTTTATATCTTTTAACTGGTATTTTTATAACAAAAGATATAAAATGGTTTAATAAAGATAATGAAACCGAAGAAGACACTCAAAATATTGAAGATCGTATTCTCGCCGTTGATAGTTTAAGACAGTATGATCACGAATATTACGTTTATTATTATGATCCAAGCGAAGAAAAAAGCGAAGTGACAAACATAACATATACCCTTACATCGTACGTTTATCGCGTTGATTTAAGTGATGACTTTAATAGTAATTTTGTCGGTGAACCATCTGGTATTGTTGAAAACATAAATGATTTAAAAGTAGCAAATCCAACTATTATCAAAGTAAATGATGGAAAAATATCGGCTTTTTATAGTGGTACTCTCGAAATAACTACTGCTTTAGGAGAAGAGTAATGCTTAAACTTTATCTAGATTGTGATGGTGTTATACTAGATACTATTACTAGAAGTTATGCTGTCCTTAAAGAAATGAAAATTGAATCTGAAGAAGAAATAACCAGGTTTTATACCAACTTAGATTGGGATGATTTAATTCTTTCCTCTGGCGAAATCGCTGGTGCTACCAATAAAATAAAGAAATTGACTGAAAAATTTGATGTTGAAATTTTAACGCATGTCACTTCAGAAAATGAAATTATTTCAAAGAAAAAATATTTCGCCGAAAAATTACCGGGAATTAATATTATATTTGTTCCTAAACCAATCAAAAAGACTGATGTTGTCGAAGCAAAAGGTGCTATTCTTGTTGACGATTATTCTCTCAATCTTGATGATTGGTTATTAAAAGGGGGCATACCTGTCAAATTTTCTGATTCTGGTAAAAAGAGCACTTACATTACCATCACTGATTTATTAGACTTATTAACTATTGATTTTGCTAATATTGCTAAAGAAAAAATTCGTGTAAAACTTTAAATAATAAGAGAGGAGGCATAAATTATGAAACCTATGAATGTTAAAGGAACTAGTGATAGTCTTCCATCAAAAGAATTTTTACGAAGAAAAGTCGTAAATACTCTTACTGATACTTTTGAAACTTATGGATATTTACCTCTTGATACGACAATTTTATGTTACTATGATTTACTAGCATCAAAGTATGCTGGTGGAAGTGAAATACTAAAAGAAGTCTATACGTTAAATGACCAAGGAGACCGTAAACTTGGACTTCGCTATGACCTTACCGTACCTTTTGCTAAAACGATAAGTATGAATGTCGGTAAAGAATTAACGTTACCTTTTAAACGATACGAAATAGGTAAAGTTTTTCGTGATGGTCCTGTTAAAACGGGTCGTGCTCGTGAATTTTACCAATGTGATGTCGATGTCTGCGGTATTGAAGGAACTTATATCGAAGCCGAACTATTATCGATGACATCGCTTGCTTATAAAAGATTAGGAATTGATGTATATATTGAAGTAAATAATCGTAAATTACTTGAAGGCTTAATTGTGGCTTCAGGCATTCCAACTGATCTTACAAGTAAAGTAATACTATCTGTTGATAAACTAGCTAAAATAGGAGAAAGTGGTGTTCGTGAAGAATTAAAAGATTATCAAAATTTATGTATGGTTGATCCCGATAGAATGTTTAAAGTAGCTGTTACTGATTTTATTGTTGATGGCTCTGGTCCAGTGACTGTCTTAGAAGCTATGCGTCAAAATATGTTAGATGAATTATTTAAAATAATTGAGATGCCAGAGGCTGAAGATATTAAAGATACATATGAAACATATGGTCAAGTATTAAATGAGGAATTAGTTAAAACTTATAATTTTCCTCAACAAGGTATTCCCATGACGGAAGAAGAAATATTTGAGCAAATAACAGAAATATTTAAAAGAGAAGATAAAGGAAAAAGCAA
>CANRJI010000061.1 GCA_947630885.1 uncultured Bacilli bacterium | reverse complement strand
GAAGGAGGACTAAACGGAAGCACGTCTGGAAGTTCTCTTCTTCTTGCCAAAAATATCCCCCTTGCTCAGACAAAAGAGTTATTCACACTGTATATTTGGCTTGATGAAAGTGAAGAAATTCCTTATGAAATGAGTAATGAACCATTATCGCTTACAATTAGATGCGAAGCAACAATGAAAGAGATCAAATAAAAAGAATAATAAAAAAGAAGAAAAAAGGAGGTAATACATTATGGCTAATATATCTAATTACTATATAGAAAGTAAAGATAAACTTATTAGCGATAAAGATGCTTATATTGTTGGTAAAAAGTATCGATTTACCGTATTATCTCCAAGACTTATTAGACTTGAATATAGTGCAAGTGGTGTATTTGAAGATCGGCCCACTTCTAAAATAATAAATAGAGCTTTTCCTAAAGTTCAGTATGCTATTACCGAAAGTGAAACCCTTATTCAAATCGACACGGGCGTCTTTACTTTAACTTATGTCAAAGATGCTGAACTTAAATCAGGAACTTTAGGCAGTAACCTTAAAGCTGTTCTTAATGGTACCGATAAAGAATGGCAAATGAATAACCCAGAAGTAAGAAATATGCGAAGTATCAATTATTCAATTGATAGCATTAAAGATAAAATTATTTTAGATAGAGGACTTTATTCCCTAGATGGTTTTTGTGTTTTAGATGATAGTAACAGTTTAGTGCTTGATACTAATGATAACTTTGTTCCAAGACCTGCTGGAAGTAAAGATTTATATCTTTTTATGTATGGTAAAGATTTTGAAGGATGCTTAGCGGACTATTTTACATTAACTGGTTATCCAAATATGATTCCAAGATACGCTCTTGGAGCATGGTGGTATAAAAATGATAATTATAATGAACAACAAATTGCCTATCTTATCAATAAATTCAATAGTGAAAATATTCCTATTTCTGTTTTTATGATGGGTGATTATTGGCATGATAAACAAAATAATTATCTTCCTTCAATTAATTTAAAAATGGTAAGTGACTATTTAAATAGTTTAAATATCAAATTAGGTGTAACAATTAATCCTAAATTAGAAGTTGTAAAAGGAAGCAATGAATATAATGTTTTACGAAATTATATCAATCCCGAAAAATTTAGTTTTATTCCTTTTTCTAATGAGAAAATAGGACTATATATTAACTTATTTATTAATAATTTAGAAAATATGGGTGTTCGTCTTTTCAGTATCGATTACAATAATCCTCTCGATAAGATTACTTTGTGGAAATTTAATCATTATCATTCCGGTAAGAGAGAAATAAGAAATGAACGAAGTTTAGTCATATCACGTAATTCAGGTATTGCTAGTCACAGATATCCTATCATATGGAGTGGTAAAACAAAAGTTAATTGGACTACTTTAAATTTACTTCCTAGATACAATTTACAAGGATATAATATCGGTGTCTCTTTTATCGCTCATCCAATTGGAGGATATGAGGGTGGTATCGAAGAAGATGAACTATATTTAAGATATATTCAGTTTGCTTGTTTTTCGCCAATCTTTTTGCTGGCCAGTGAGGGAGGCGAATACTATAAAAGAGAGCCTTGGAAATGGAATTCCATTATTAAAAATCATATTGTTTTCTATATCAATTTGCGATATAAACTAATTCCTTATTTATATAGTGAAAGTTATAATTATCACAAAACAGGACATGGAATTATTAAACCATTTTATTATGATTATCCTAAAATTATGGATGAACCACTTTATAAAAATCAATACTTTTTCGGTAATAGCTTTTTTGTTGCACCAATTACCGAAAGAAAAAATCCCATTATTAATAGGGTAATGAAAAAAGTATATGTACCAAATGGTATTTGGTTTGATTTCCTTCAAGGTAAAAAATATAATGGTAATAAATCATATAGTAACTTTTATCGTGATGAAGACTATCCTGTTTTTGTTAAAGCTGGAGCCATTATTCCAATGAGTGTAAATATCAAAGAAGATATTCCGACAACCTTGGAAATTGCCGTTTATCCTTTAGATAATGGCGAATATATTTTGTATGAAGATGATGGCATAAGTAATAATTATCAAAAAGGTTTATATATGCAGACTAAGTTTAGTTTTGCTTATGAAGAAAATAATTATACGTTCAGTATCAAAAGATTAGATGGTAAAAATCTTTTAAATCGAAGGAACTACATCATTAGATTTAAAAATACGCGAAATATTACGGAAGTAAATATTAGTGATAAAATGTTAAATTGGACATCTTCATATGAAAAAGATGATTTTCTTGTTAAATTTGATAATGCCGTAATTGGAAGAGATATTGATATTAATATCAAAGGTAATGATATTTTTGTCAGCACAGTTACCTTTATCAACGAAGAAATTAAAGATATTTTGTATGATTTACAAATTAATACGAACTTAAAGCAAAAACTAGATGACATATTATTTAGTGATTTAGAAGTTCGAAAAAAGAGAATTCAAATTCGAAAATTAAAGAGAAAAGGGCTCGATAGTAAATATATTAAAATATTTATTAATTTGCTTGAATACATTGAAAAAATTTAGTATAATAAATAATCACATGGAGGCTAACTATGAAAGAAATTTTATTAGAATTTGTTATTGCTTATGCTTTAGTTTTCGTACTGTACTTTTTTATCTTTGTATGGAAAAAAACTAAATATAACAAAAATAAAGTTCCTGTCGAATTTTATTATTTAGTTAGTGTCTATGGACTTGATCAAAAAAAAATTAATTACAAAAAATTTATTTATTTAACAGCTTTTATTAATACGTTTATTATTTCTATTACCTATATAATTGTGACTAATTTACTTAGTTTTTGGGTATGGCAATTACTTTTAGGTATTGTAATTATTGTTTTATTAATAATTATTAGTTATGGAATAATTGGACGTATCTATCAGAAGAGAGGCAAAAAAAATGTATAATTTTCGTAAAACAGAAAAGAAATGGCAAGATTATTGGGATAAAAATCAAACGTTTAAAACAGATATAAGAGATTTTACTAAACCTAAATACTATGCTCTCGATATGTTTCCTTATCCATCGGGAGTAGGTTTGCACGTTGGACATCCTGAAGGATATACTGCGACTGATATTATGGCAAGAATGAAGAGAATGCAAGGATATAATGTCCTTCATCCCATGGGTTGGGATGCTTTTGGTTTACCCGCGGAGCAGTATGCTGTCACAACCGGAAATCATCCAGGTACCTTTACCGAAGAAAATATTAAAGTATTTAAAACACAACTTAAAGAGTTAGGTTTTTCTTACGATTGGGATAAAGAAATATCGACTGCCGATCCTTCATATTATAAATGGACACAGTGGATATTCAAAAGATTATATGAAGATGGTGTTGCTAAATATATCGATATGCCTGTCAATTGGTGTGAAGAACTTGGAACCGTTCTATCTAACGATGAAGTAATCGATGGTAAAAGTGAAAGAGGTGGCTATCCTGTTGTCCGCAAGAACATGAAGCAGTGGTCGATGGATATGCCAAGATTCGCCGAAAGACTTCTAAATAATTTAGATTATCTCGATTGGCCTGAATCGACAAAAGAAATTCAAAGAAATTGGATCGGTAAAAGTTATGGTGCTAACGTAACCTTTAAAGTTGCTGATACTGATAAAGAGTTTACTGTCTATACGACAAGATGTGATACTTTATTTGGAGCAACTTACTGTGTTCTTGCACCAGAGCATCCATTAGTTATGGAAATAACTACCAAAGACAATCTTGATGAAGTTCAAAATTATATCAAACTTGCAGCAAGCAAGTCTGAACTTGAAAGAACTAACTTAGATAAAGATAAAACTGGTGTCTTTACAGGTGCATATGCTATCAATCCTGTAAATGATAAAAAAATTCCCATTTGGATTAGTGATTACGTTCTTGTCACCTATGCTAATGGAGCCATAATGGCAGTACCCGCTCACGATCAAAGAGATTTCGAATTTGCTAAAAAGTTTGACCTTCCAATTATTCAAGTTTTGGAAGAAGTAACAGGCGCGCCGCGCGAAAATGAAGAAAAGAAAAACTCCATTGTTGCTATTGTTTACGATGAACAAAACGATAAATATTTAACAATTAATTGGCATAAAAAGGGTGGTAGACTATTTATTGGAGGAACAATCAAAGATGGCGAATCACCATTAGAATGTGCAATAAGAGAAATAAAAGAAGAAACAGGCTATGATGATATCGAACTAGTTCGCATCCTTCCAAGAATTAATCATCATTATTATGCTTATAATAAAGACAAATATTTTAACATTGATGCTACAGGTTTACTCTTTAAGCTTAAGAGTAATAGTAAACTTAAGCAAAAGTTAGATGAAGATGAAGCATTTGCTGTCGAGTGGGCATCAAAAAAAGTAATCTTAGAAGAAGTTAAAGATGCGCTACACTCAAAAACTTTCGAGTATGCTCTTAATGATATGGCCATGGAAAGTGATGGCATACATATCAATTCTGAATTTTTAAATGGCTTAAATAAACAAGATGCTATTAACAAAATGATTTCTTATTTAGAAGAACATAAGATTGGTAAAAGCAAAGTCAACTATAAAATTAGAGAATGGATTTTTGCTAGACAAAGATATTGGGGCGAACCAGTGCCTGTTATTCACATGGAAGATGGAACTATTAAATTAGTTGCCGACGAAGATTTACCTCTTGTCCTTCCTGTAATGGATGATTATCGTGGTAAACATGGCAAAGCTCCACTAGATAATGCTAAAGAGTGGAAAAATGTTACCATTGATGGTGTAAAAGGCGAACGTGAAACGTCGACGATGCCTGGAGCAGCAGGTTCTTCTTGGTATTATATGCGATATATTGATCCCCATAATGATAAAGTTCTTGCCGATAAAGAATTATTAAAACATTGGCTTCCTGTTGACTTATATGTCGGAGGCCCTGAACATGCTGTCGGACACTTATTATATTCGAGAATGTGGTGTAATTTCTTATATGATAAAGGTGTTTCACCAGTTGAAGAACCATTCAAAAAATTAGTTCATCAAGGTATGATACTAGGAGAAAATAATATTAAGATGGGTAAGAGATATCCTGAATTTGTTGTAAATCCTAGTGATATTGTCAAATCGCATGGCGCCGATGCTCTTAGATTATATGAAATGTTTATGGGCCCACTTGAAGCTGATAAACCATGGAGTAATGCTGGTATCGATGCTTCTAAGAAGTTTATTGATAGAATATATCGTATCTTTGAAGAAGAAAAAGTAACAGACTCTGACAATAAAAATCTTGAAAAAGTTTATCATCAAACAATAAAGAAAGTTACTGAAGATTATGAAACTTTAAACTTTAATACGGCAATTAGTCAAATGATGATTTTTGTAAATGCTGTGTATAAAGAAGGAAGTTTACCTAAAGAGTACGCTGAAGGTTTTGTTAAAGTTCTAAGTCCTCTATGCCCTCATCTAGCGGAAGAACTATGGGAAATGTTAGGGCATAATAATACAATTACTTATGAGTCATGGCCTACTTATGATGAAAGTAAAGTAGTTGAAGATAATGTTGTTATTGCTGTTCAAGTTAATGGAAAAGTTAGAGATACTGTTAATATTTCCAAAGATATATCAAAAGAAGAACTTGAAAAAATGGCTCTTTCTTCTGATATTATTAAAAAATGGACGACTGATAAAGAAATAGTTAAAATAATAACTATCCCAGGTAAAATTGTTAACATTGTCATAAAATAACTAGTGTAATGCTAGTTATTTTTCTTGATATGCTATCGAAACTACTTGAATATCTTTAAAGTTAATGCTATAATTATAACGTGATTGCCTCATAGCCAAGCGGTAAGGCCCCAGACTCTGACTCTGGTATGCGCTAGTTCGAATCTAGCTGAGGCAACCATGATTATCATTCCTCACTTATAAAGTGGGGTTTTAATTTGCCTTTAAAACTTCTTGCAATTAGTCTTAATTTATGCTAAAATTAAGTCATGATAGGAGTGTGATAACGTGATTAAAGTAAGTAATATATGTTATCACTTTTTCTTATGCCAAGTTAACCATAAGTTAATCTGGGGGGGGGCTTGTAAGTCCTTATAAATTAATAAATAAAATAAAAATATTAGACTAT
>CANRJI010000060.1 GCA_947630885.1 uncultured Bacilli bacterium | reverse complement strand
GTGTTCATAGATTACCTTACGAAGGAAAAGCTAAGGGTAATAGAGAATTACATAATGGTGAATATGGACTTATGGCCAAAGAAGGTGCTTGGGTTACCGCTAATCAAATCGAAGCAGCCAGAATTGCTATGACGAGATATATGAAGAGAGGTGGTAAGGTATGGATTAATATTTTTCCTAACTTATCATTAACAAAAAAGCCTCTTGAAACAAGACAAGGTAAAGGTAAAGGAAATCCTGAAGTTTGGGTTGCCGTTGTTAAAGAAGGAAAGATTATGTTTGAAATAGGTGAAGTTGACGAAGCAACAGCAAGAGAAGCATTGAGACTTGCATCGCACAAATTACCAATCAAATGTAAATTTGTCAAGAAGGAAGAAAGTGGTGAAGTAAATGAAAACTAATGAACTTAGAAAATTAACCACCGAAGAATTAAATAAAAAAGTTCTTGAAAGTAAAGAAGAATTATTTAATTTACGTATGCAAAAAGCTACTGGCTCTTTAGAAAAACCTTCGAGAATAACTGAGTTAAGAAAAACGGTAGCTAGAATCAAAACAATTTTAAATGAGAGAAAAGAAGGGTAAGTGAGGTAGAATATGAAAGAGAGAAAAGAACTTATTGGTGTTGTTGTATCTGATAAAGCTGATAAAACAATCATCGTAAAAGTTGAAACATACAAAAAGCATCCACTTTATGGAAAAAGAATTAAATATTCAAAAAAGTATGCTGCTCACGATGAAAACAATATCGCTCATATTGGTGATAAAGTTCGCTTAGCCCAAACTAGACCATTATCTAAAACTAAGAGATACACATTAGTAGAAGTAGTAGAGAAAGCTGTTATTCTATAATAAGTATTATTAGTTTGGAAGGAGGAAAAAAATATGGTACAACAAGAAACCCGCTTGAAAGTAGCGGATAACTGCGGAGCACGTGAAGTATTAGTAATCAGAGTTCTCGGCGGTAGTAAAGTAAAAACTGGTAATATTGGAGACACTGTTGTTGCTACAGTAAAAAAAGCGACTCCTAATGGTACTATAAAAAGCGGAAAAGTTGTTAAAGCTGTTATAGTAAGAACGAAAAAAGGAGTTCGAAGAGAAGATGGAAGTTATATCAGATTTGATGATAATGCTTGTGTTATTATTAAAGATGATAAGAGTCCAGTAGGTACACGTATTTTAGGTCCAGTAGCACGTGAACTAAGAGATAAAGATTTCACGAAAATAGTAAGTTTGGCTAAAGATGTGCTATAGGCCTACTAAAGGAGGAAAACAAATGAAACTAAAAACAGGCGATAAAGTTGTAGTAGTTGCCGGTTCTAATAAAGGTAAAGAAGGAAGAATTACTAAAATATTAGATTCAAGAGTTATCGTTGAAGGCGTTAACATCGTCAAAAAGCATTTGAAGCCAAAAAACAATAATGGAAATGGTGAAATTATTGAAGTTGAAGCACCTATTCATGTATCTAATGTAATGCTTCTTGATCCTAAGACTAAAAAGCCTACCAAGGTTAAAGTTGAAAAAGATAGTAAAGGTAAAAAAATTAGAATATCAAAAAAATCTAATGAAAAGATTGACTAATTTAATTTGGAAGGAGGGCGTGAAAGAAGATGAACCGCCTAAGAGAAAAATATATTAAAGAAGTTGTTCCAAGTTTAACTGAAAAACACGGATACACGACGCCAATGCTTGTTCCAAAACTAGAAAAAATAGTAGTTAATATGGGTGTTGGCGATACGACAGTTAATTCGAAGAACTTAGATAATGCTGTAAATGAGTTAGAGAAAATAACTGGATTAAAAGCCGTTGAAACAACTGCTAAAAAATCAATTGCATCATTCAAAGTAAGGGAAGGACATAAAATCGGTTGTAAAGTTACTTTAAGAGGAGAGAGAATGTATAACTTTTTAGATAAGTTAATTTCCGTTGCTCTACCTCGTGTCAGAGACTTTAGAGGATTATCACCAAAGAGTTTTGATGGAAGAGGAAACTATACGATTGGTATTAAAGAACAAATAATATTCCCTGAAATAAATTTTGATGAAGTTGAAAAAGTTAGAGGTATGGATGTTGTCCTTGTTACGACAGCTAAAACTAACGAAGAAGCATTTGACTTATTAAAAGAACTTGGAGTTCCTTTTAGGAAATAAGGAGAGGAATAAGATGGCAAGAAAATCAATGATTATTAAATCAGAAAAAGAGCCTAAATTTAAGGTCAGAAAATACACAAGATGTAAAATTTGTGGAAGACCTCATGCTGTTCTTAAAAAATATGGAATTTGTCGTATTTGTTTCAGAGAACTTGCATATAAAGGCCAAATACCTGGTGTAAAGAAATCAAGCTGGTAAGATAACTTTTATTTGAGTAGTGTAAATATTACTACCAAAAGTTAATCCAGATTTAGTTTTAAACTAAAATAAAAGAAGGAGGGATTTTAATGACAGATCCAATTGCAGATATGCTTACGAGAATACGTAATGCAAAGCAAAACAGAAAACCTTCATGTGAAGTTCCTGCATCGAAAGTAAAAGAAGAAATTGCAAGAATTCTTAAAGATGAAGGATATATTGAAGATTACAAAATAACTGATGAAACAGTACAAAAAACAATGACACTTACATTAAAATATAAAAACAAAGAAAGCGTAATTACTGGACTTAAGAGAATTTCAAAACCAGGCCTTAGAGTATATGCTAAAGCTGAAGAACTTCCTACAGTTCTAAATGGTCTTGGAATTGCTATTATATCGACATCTAAAGGAATTATGACTGACAAAGAAGCTAGACGTAATTCATTAGGTGGAGAAGTAATTGCTTATATTTGGTAGGTGAAAAAATGAGTCGTATTGGAAAAAGAGTTTTAACAATACCTGAAAATGTAAGTGTAAATGTAAGTGAAAATACTGTAACCGTAAAAGGCCCAAAAGGAGAACTTTCTCTAGAGTTAGTAAAAAATATTTCTGTCGAAGTTAAAGATAATACGGTAACCGTAACACCATTAAAAGTAACTAAATTTTTAGAAGCTATGCATGGAACAACTAATGCCAATATTAATAATATGCTTATTGGTGTCAGTGAAGGTTATAAAAAAGGATTAGAAATTGTCGGTGTCGGATATAAATTTGCTGTATCGGGAAATAAACTTACCATATCCGCTGGCTACTCTCATCCTGTTATAATGGAAATACCAAGTGGCATTACTGTTAAAGGTATTAGTAATACGGAAATTGAACTTGAAAGTATCGATAAAGAAAAATTAGGCGAATTTGCTGCTAATATTCGTAAAGTTCGTCCTCCAGAGCCTTATAAAGGTAAAGGAATCAAATATAAAGGAGAGCAAATCCGTCGTAAAGAAGGAAAGAAAGCTTCTAAATAGTAAGTAAAGGAGATTCTATATGATAAAGAAAGTTTCAAGAAATGAAATGCGTAAAGTAAGACACGCTAGAATCAGAGAAAACTTATCTGGTACTAGTGAAAGACCTAGATTATGTGTCTTTAGATCTAACAAGAATATTGAAGCGCAAATTATCGATGATGTCAAAGGAGCTACTTTAGTCAGTGCTTCATCACTAGAAAAAGAGTTAAAACTTACAAATGGTGGTAATGTTGAAGCTGCTAAAGTTGTTGGATCAGAGATAGCAAAAAGAGCTAAAAAAGCTAAAATAAATACCGTTGTCTTCGATAGAGGTGGATACCTTTATCACGGACGTGTTAAAGCGCTAGCCGAAGCAGCACGTGATGGCGGTTTGGAATTTTAATGCAAAAGGAGGAAAGTAAAATGAACGAAGAAAATACTAAGGTAGAAGTAGAAACTACTGAAAATAAACCTCGTAAGTTTGATAAGAGAAGACCTAGAAACAACAATCGTACTAATAATTCAAAACCAAAATCAGATTTAGAAGATAAAGTTATTGAAATAAGAAGAGTTACAAAAGTTGTTAAAGGTGGGCGCCAATTTCGTTTCGCTGCAACCGTTGTTGTAGGAAATAGAAAAGGTAGCGTAGGCTTAGGAACAGGTAAAGCACATGAAATGCCAGATGCTGTTAAAAAAGCCAGAGATGCTGCTAGCAAAAACTTAATAAATGTTGAACTTCAAGAAGGACGTACTATTTCTCACGATATTATCGTTAAAGAAGGTGCATGCCGTGTTATGTTAAAGCCTGCTAAAGAAGGTACAGGAGTTAAAGCTGGAGGTCCAGTTAGAGATGTCCTCGAACTTGCAGGTGTTAAAGATGTCCTTTCAAAATCACTTGGTTCAAGTACAAAGATTAATGCTGCAAGAGCAACTTTAAGAGCATTAAAAGATCAAAAATCTCCTAGTCACGTTGCTTATCTAAGAGACAAAACAGTGGAGGAAATAAGATAATGAAGTTAAATGAATTATATTCCGTTGAAGGATCAACAAAAGTAAGAAAGAGAGTTGGCCGTGGTCAAGGATCTGGAACTGGTAAAACAAGTGGCAAAGGCGAAAAAGGACAAAATGCAAGAAGTGGTGGAGGTGTAAGACCTGGTTTTGAAGGAGGACAACTTCCATTATTTAGAAGACTTGCTAAAAGAGGATTCAACAACTACAATTTCCGTACTGTCTATAGTACAGTTAACGTATCAGATCTAAATAGATTTGAAGATGGTAGTGTCGTTGATGTTAAATTACTTAAAGAAGTAGGATTAATAAAAAAAGAATTAGATGGAGTTAAAGTTTTAGGTAATGGGCAATTAACTCGCAAACTTACTGTTAAAGCAAATGCCTTTTCTAAAACAGCAAAAGAGAAAATAGAAAATATTGGTGGAAAAACTGAGGTGATTTAGATGTTTAAAAATCTAAAATTAATCTTTAGTCCTAAAAATAAAGATATTAGGAAAAGAATCGGTTTTACCTTACTTGGACTACTAATATTTGCTATTGGTACAACGATTCCAGTTCCTGGAACCGAAGGTGCCATATCAAGTTTAGGATTATGGGAATTATTAAATGCTATGGGTGGTGGCGCCCTAAAGAACTTTTCAATTTTTGCTTTAGGTGTTATGCCATATATATCCGCTAGCATCATAACTGGAATATTAGAGATGGATATTGTTCCATACTTTACCGAATTAAAGGAAAGTGGCGAACAAGGAAGACAAAAAATCAATCAAATCAATCGTTATATCGGTATCGTTTTAGCCTTCTTGCAAGGATTTGCGATGGCCTTTACCTTTGTTAAAGGTGTCGGTACATTAGAGTATATCAAAATTGCTCTTATCTTAACTGCCGGTACAGCCTTCCTTTTATGGTTAGGAGACCAAATTACGCAGAAAGGTATCGGTAATGGTATATCACTACTTATTATGGCAGGTATCGTCTATACCATTCCAAAAATGTTTATCGATTGCTTTGATACCTTAATCATAAATAGGACTGCCTCACTACTAATTGGTAT
This sequence comes from uncultured Bacilli bacterium, assembly GCA_947630885.1. Classification (GTDB taxonomy): domain Bacteria; phylum Bacillota_I; class Bacilli_A; order RF39; family UBA660; genus CAG-302. Next base: position 972 of record CANRJI010000060.1, on the reverse strand, counting down.
TATTAGTTTTGTTGTCTTCGTCTTAATATATTTATTAATTGTTGTCGGTGTCGTTTTCGAAGAATGTTCGGAGCGCCGTGTTCCAATTCAATATTCCAATCGTAGTACTTCTTCTTATGGACGAAGTCAAAACTATATCCCATTTAGATTAAATTCTGCTGGTGTTATGCCTGTTATCTTTGCTTCCGTAGTACTATCGATACCTTCATTTATCGCTGGACTACTTGGTGAAGATTCTGGATTTTCCCTTTTCGTATCAAAATATATCGATTATACGACTGTAACAGGATTTATTCTTTACATTATTCTTATCTTTGTCTTTGGTTTCTTCTACACCAAGATGCAGATAAATCCTAAAGAATTATCCCAGAATTTAAATCGTAATGGAGGATATATTCCTGGTATTAGACCTGGAAAAGAAACCGAAAAATATATCGTTAAGATATTAAATAGAATAACATTATTAGGCTCGACATTCATAGCTATCATCGCTGGACTTCCAATTATCTTCAGTAGTTTTCTAAATACTGGATTACCAGCATCTGCTAGTATCGGAGGTACGGGAGTTCTAATCGTTGTCGGTGTTGCTATCGAAACTTGTAAGCAATTAGAAAGTAGCTTAATAAATCGAAATTATAAAGGAGCGAGGTAATGAAGAATATTATATTTATTGCACCACCAGCCGCCGGCAAAGGAACAATGTCAGCTAAAGTTTGTGAAAAATATAATATTCCTCATATATCGACCGGTGATTTACTTCGTGATGAAATAGCGAAGGAAACAAAAATTGGGCGCGAGATTAAAGAATCGATGGCCCGTGGCGAATTTGTTTCTGATGAAACAATAACCAAATTATTAAAGAAGAGATTAGCAAATAAAGATTGTCATAAAGGTTATATTTTAGATGGCTATCCTCGTAATATCAATCAAGCACAAATTTATGATAAACTTCTAGAAGAATTATCGTATGAT
>CANRJI010000059.1 GCA_947630885.1 uncultured Bacilli bacterium | reverse complement strand
AAGCTATTTCTATTTTACATCATTTTTCTTTTATTGTAAAGTTTTATCACGCGCGAAATGGAACAGAGCGTATTTTTATAAACAAAATTATAAAAATACTTTAATTATTAAATACTCATCTTCGTAATCAGCTTCAATTGTTCCTCCAGTTAAGTCAATTAATTGTTTTGCAATCGCTAAACCAACGCCTGAATTTTTTTTACCATTCTCGACCGTAAAATATCTATCAAATATTTTCTTAATGCTTATTGCATCAAGATTATTTGTCTTATTCATAAATATAATAGTGCCATCTTCTAGCAAATCAATACATATTTCCTTATCGGCATATTTAAGAGCATTAGAAATAATATTTTCAAATATTCTAACTAGTAATGTTCTATCAACCGTTTTATAAATCTTTTTATGACATATATTAATATTTGGATTTATTTTTTTATTTTTAAATAAAGTATAATAAGATAATATTACTTCTTCCAAAAGATTATTTATACAAATTTTCTCAGGATTAAGGACATCTTTTAAATCTAAACTTCGCGAATAATCAAATAATTGTTCTGTAAGATTTGTTAAAGCCACAGTCTTTTTACCTATAATATTAATATATTTTTTAATTTTTTTAGAATCCTTTTCCTTTTTTAATAAATCTATATAGCCTCTTATCGCTGTAAGTGGAGTTCTTAAATCATGAGAAATATTAGTTATTGATTTATATAATTCTTTATTACCATTATCATATTGTAATTCTTTTTCATGAATCTTTTTTAAATTTTTATTTAATTCATTTACCAAATTATTAATATTTCTATTATTAGGAGAAACACTTATAAGACTATTTGTTCCTGATCTTTTTTTATTTAATTGTTTTACAATATCTTTTAATGATTTATTAGTAATTATTATCTTAAAAACTAAGATGATTATTATGAGTATTAAAATGATAAAAAATAATATGATAAATTTACTCATGATAATCAATCCTTTCATTATATTTTAACAAAATATATTACTTAATTAATTTAGTTTCTTCTTCTTTATAATAAAAAGACCTAAATAATTAATTATAATAATAAATACTAAAGAATATATCCATAAAACTTTATAGTTATCCGCGGCATCATTAATTAAATAACTTTGACCAATAGGAATACTACACAAAATAAATTCATAAATATTTCGTAAAAAAGTGTTAGTACAGCCACTATATTTTCCCATAATATTACTGCAAGTAATTAAACCCCATATAACAGTAGTAAAAGAAACAGAAACCGATGCTATTTTATCAAATATCATTCCAATAAAATTAAATAAAGAAGCATAACTAATACTGAGAAGAATTGAATCAAATATTAAAAATAGTAATTTATTTAAAGGAGTGGTAATATCAGGTACTAAAATTGTACCAACCAAAAGTGTTCCTAAAATAAAACTGCAAGAGAATAATAAATTAACAATATTAATTGTAATTAAATTTGCTATATAAATATTACTTCTTTTATGGCCAATAATAACCATATTTTTAATGATGCCATTACTATATAAAGGTATCATAAAAATATTTGTAAATATTGGTAAAATAAACCAACCATTTGATAAAAACTGAAATAAAACACTTCCCAATTGATTATCACAATTAACACATCGTTCTGGATGCAATCCATTATAATTAATATAAATATATCCACCTAATAGAAATGAAATACCTAATATAATCCAAAAGCACTTGCTTTTCTTTAAACGATACATATTCGCCGATAGTATTTTAATCATTATTTTCACCTACAACTTTCAAAAAGTAGTTCTCTAATGATTCATTTTTTTCTTTAATATTTTTTACTATACAATCTCTTTTAGCAAGTTCTAATATAATTTTAGAAATATTAACTTTTCCATATAAGGAAATAGTGTCATCATTTAAAACTTCATACTCGAGTTTCTTCTCTTCCATATATTTAACTGCTTCTTTAATACTATTTACTTGTATTTCAACTTTCCTTCTTAAATATTGATTTAGTTCCCTAGCACTAATTTCTTTTATTATTTTTCCTTTATCAAGAAAGCCATAATAAGTAGCAACCTTTGATAACTCATCAAGATAGTGACTAGATATTAATATTGTAATTCCTTTTTCTTTATTTAATTTTAATATTAATTCTCTAATATCAATAATTCCTTCGGGATCAAGACCATTGATTGGTTCATCTAAAATTAGAAAATCGGGATTTGTCGCAAGAGCCATAGCAATACCAAGTCGTTGTTTCATACCTAAAGAAAAGTTTATAACCTTTTTATTACTAACTTCTTTCAAATTGACTAATTCTAAAAGTTCATCAATTCCATCTAAACTTGGCATACCCATTATCTTATACTGATGAATTAAATTATCTTTGGCCGTCATATTAAGTAATAAAGCTGGCTCTTCAACTATTGCACTAATTCTTTCTCTCTCTTCATAAATTTCTTTTTCTTTAAATGAAACACCATAGATAAAATAATCCCCACTTGTCGGCTGTTGAAGGCCACAGATAAGGCGAATAAGCGTAGTTTTCCCTGCCCCATTCTTGCCAATTAAACCATAGATAGCACCTTTTTCAATATGTAAATTGACATTATTCAAGGCTTTAAAATGATGATAATTTTTAGTAAGATTATTTGTTTTTAACACATATTCCATAATCTTTTACTCCTTTCAAAAAGTATTTTACCTTGAAATAGTTAAGAAAATGGTTAAGAAAAAGTTAAGATTTTGTTAAGATTTAATTATTCATATATCTTATAACCAATTCCCCAGACAGACTCAATATATTTTTTATTTGAATATTTATTAATTTTCTTTTTTAAATTACTTATATGAACTTTTAAAGAATTTTCATCGCAATCTTGTGTATCTTGACTAATTAAATCTAACAGTTTACTTTTAGGAATAACTTGATTAGAATTAATTAATAATTGTTTTAATATCGCATATTCTGTTCTAGTTAGCCTAACTTTATCATTATTTATAACTAGTGTAAAATTATCATTTAATAATCTTAATTCTTTATAGCATAATTCATCATTTTTAACTTTATTATTTCTTAAATGCACTTTTATTCGAGCAACTAGTTCATCACTATTAAAAGGTTTAGTTAAATAATCAACAGCACCATTTAATAAATTATTTACTTTATCTTTAATAGAGATTTTAGCACTAATAACAATGATTGGTATATTATGTATTTTACTTATTATTTCTTCTCCATTTAATCCAGGTAGCATTAAATCTAGTAAGATGAGATCAGGATTTTCCTTTTCAATTATTAATAAAGCTTCTGTACCAGAAAAAGCATCTAAAATGATATATTTTTCTTTAATTAATAGTTCTTTTATTAAATTATGAATACTTACATCATCTTCAACAATCAAAATTTTTGCCATCATATCACCTCAGTAATCTAATTTTCTATTTTTATAATTTGTTATTTGTTTCATTAAATATTATATCACGAAAAAAGCAAACTTTAATATTGCTTGCTTAATTAAATTACCATTTACTTTATTAAATCCACTTTTCTATTTTATCTCTTGCCTTTATGCATTCAGTTCCTTTTATAGCAATACTGTCATTTAATATATTTGCTCCTATACATATTTTTTTAATATCTTCAACAACACTTGCAAGTCCAGAGCCTTCATGAGTTGTTGCTATTCTTACTGTTTTACCTGAAAAATCTAAATCTTTTATTGCCGTTTCTATTTCTGGTGCATAACTTCCCCAATAAATTGGTGTCATAATATAAATAACTTCATACTCTGAAATATCATTGATTTTATTCTTTATTGGGGCATTACCTACTCTTTGTTTTGCTTCCTCAATGCATTTACTATATTCTTTACTATAAGGTACTAATGGCTCTACTTTAAATAAATCAGCACCTACAATATCTCTTACATATTCAGCAATATATTCAGTATTCCCTTTATCTACATAACCGACAGCATAATTTTCATCAGCTCTTGAAAAATAAATAACTAAACTTTTTTTATTTCTAAATTCACTCATATTTAATTCTCCTACAAATTATTTTTTATTTCAATATTGTATATCATATTTATAGCATCTGCATTCATTTAGTATTATGTTAGAATACTATACAAATAATTTCTCCAATTCAAATTAATTTAAATTTTCATATTTTTCTAGATTATAACAACAATCTATCGCATCATTCATTATTTTTAATCATTTTATTATTTTAGATAAAGTTTAAAACTTTTATTTCTCATCTTTCATATACGTATTTCTGCCATTTTTTAGCATATTCTTTTGATTTTTTTGTATTGCCCAAGCTATCATATATGTCTTCTAATCTTTCATAAACGGCATCAATATCTTCCATATTTTTTATTTGTTCTGCTTCTAATAGAATCTTTTTTGCTTTCTCTAAATTATAATATTTTGAGTCTACATCTTCACTATACCAGTCCGACATCTCTATATATCCCCATACCCAATCTGGCTTTTCTTTAAGATACTTTTCTATAATTTTTGTTGCTTTTGCTTCGTTACCAAGCCTAAATTCTGTATTTGCTTTTGCTCTTATAGCCCTTTCTTTCCAATACAATTGTTCCTCATTATTTAAATCGAATATATTTTCCAAGGCATCCCATAATTCAAGCCTTTCATATAACTTACATTCCTCACCGCTTTGCTCTAATATATCATCATAATCTTGAATCCAGTTCAAAAGGCAATCATACCCATCATATTTTTCATCATATTCTTCTATACTTTTTATATTATTTTCTTTACCATCAAACCATGCAAATCTTAATAACTCATATGCCTTTTTTTCTTCTCCTCTTTGCAAATACCATTCTGCCTTACAAACAAATTCATCTATTAAATTAAGCTTTTCTTTTACGTTAAAGTGGTTTTTATTTATACAACATTTTTTGTATTTTTTTCCACTTCCACAAGGACATAAATCATTTCTACCGATATCAATTTTGTCGTTAATATAGCGATTTTTTCTTTTTTGTATTATATGTTGGCATATTTTATAATCATCTGAATTTTCAAATTCTTCATCTTCCCTATATCTAAAGCATTGCCATTCTTCCATTATTCCAACAGTATCATATATATATTCATAATGTGGCTTGAATGGATAAATGTTCCTATTTATCATATTGCCATCTTTTAATGTGTTTTTTAATTCTTCTCTTTCTTCTTCATTTTCAATTATATAAAGTATTTTATCAATATTTTCTTCTAATTCAACCAATTTTAAGTTACATGTTTCTTCAATTATTTCTTCATATAAATATGAATTATCATTTTTAGACTTTTCGTTTAATAATTTCTTAAAGTAATTTACTATAAACTTTCTTTCTTTTACTCCGTATAGATACAATATTGCAAAAGTTTGTAATGCACTACATCTAATAAATTCGTTTATTTCCCTATTTTCAATTATACTATATAAGGCTTGATCATTTCCATCATAGGTGCTTGCAAGCAATCTTGGTACGTATTCTGGATAATCATCACCTATTATATATTCTAACACTTCTTCATCCCTATTTAATAAATCCATTAAATAAGGAAAAGCCTTTTTCTCTTTGAACTCCGCGAGGAGAAAAAATGCATAAATATAACCAAAAAATTCATCTTCTTCATCAAGAATCTTATCTATATTATTTTTAGTATATTCTAACATTTCTAGCAATTTAGGCGTAATTTTTTCCTTTTGCTGTATTGCCTGTTTTATTGCTTCCTTAGGTAATTCTCCTGTATAATATTTTAGTTCTTCAATAATATTATTTACTTCCATATATTTTTCTCCTTTTATTTTTTAATTCAATTATAATTTTTAAATTTATCTTTTTTCAATTTATATCATACGAATATTCTAAACTATATTTCCGTTTTGCTAACGTATTACAGATTTCTCTTAATATTATTTTATCAAAAAGCTTTATAAAGTCAATTATATCATTACGATTTTTCTTATTTTTCGTAATCTATAATTTTATTCTGCAAAAGTCCTGTATTTTTTAAAAACTATTTTTTATTTTCTAATTTTTCTCTTCCTTCTACATATTGATAGTTCAAATTCTTGCTATTTTTTTATTTTGCTCTCAACCATAAGGCCTATGTTCTTTAGCAAGTTCTCTTGTCGCCGTTTCACCTAAATCTGTTAAAAGGACTTCTATATTAGACATATTATTTCTTAAATATTCCTTTCTAATACCTTTATATGTTTTGTATTCATTTGCTTTCATACCAGACCATTCTTTATATATTTCATTAGTAAGTATTCCATATTCATAATCTTCTGAAATACCTCCATCTCTCATAATAAAGTCAAGTATTTATTATACAAAACTTTATAAATTTTTTATTTTTTTGATTTTTTACCTAGTTTT
>CANRJI010000058.1 GCA_947630885.1 uncultured Bacilli bacterium | reverse complement strand
GATATGTAATGAATTAAATGAATGTAGTTTAGGAATAAAGAAGAAAATATACCTAACCATCAAATATAAAGAAGGTAATTATAATGAAGGACAAACAAACTATAATATTATCTTAAATATGGATTTCCGAGGTTATCATTATATAACATATACCGATATTGAAGGAGACTATCCAAATGAAGTCATAATAGGAGATCCAGTTAATATTACTTTTAATCCCAAAGTGCCAATATTAGAAATAACAGAGGGAAAAACCGAATTAATAAAAGGTAGTGACTACACATATGCAAATAATAATTTAATCATATCTAATATTGAAAATGATATCAATATTAAAGGAATATATAAGGCATATTTAGTAAATCTAAGAAATGCTAATGTTTACTTTAAAGAAGATGCATATAGAACAAACATTAAGAACATCTATTTTGTAGACTATATTAACACAGAAAATGCAGTAACAACATATGAATTATCAGAAGAAAAGAAAGGTTATATAAAAGGATGGATAACCGATAATAATGATGAAACATATGATTTATATATTGGAAGTGACGCAGAAATATATAGTAAGAGCCTACGAAATATTTTTGATGGTATGAGTAGTGTTCAAACGATTAATTTTAATAATCTTAACACTAGTGAAGCAACAAGTATGTCTGGTATGTTTTTTAACTGCAGTAGTTTAACGGAACTAGACTTACAAAAAATTGCTACAAGTAACGTAACTAGTATGGCAAATATGTTTAATAATTGCAATAATCTTGTAGTTATAGATGTGTCAAAATTTAACACTGAGCGGGTAACGAGCATGGGAGGTATGTTTTATAACTGCAGTAGTTTAACCGAATTAGATGTCAGTCATTTTGATACATCGCAAGTTACTTCTATGGGTGGTATGTTTGTTGGCTGCAGCGAGCTTACAAGCTTAGACGTTTCATTATTTAATACTAAAAATGTAACAGATATGTCAAGCATGTTCAGTCGCTGCAGCGGTTTAACAGAGTTAGACGTCAGTCATTTTGATACATCGCAAGTTACTTCTATGAGGAATATGTTTTATAATTGCAATAATCTTGCAGTTATAGATGTGTCAAAATTTAACACTGAGCAGGTAACGAACATGGAAGGTATGTTTTCAGGTTGCAATAATCTTGCAGTTATAGATGTGTCAAAATTTAACACTGAGCAGGTAACGAGCATGGGAGGTATGTTTTATAACTGCAGTAGTTTAACTGAATTAGATGTCAGTCATTTTGATACATCGCAAGTTACTTCTATGGGTGGTATGTTTCAGGGATGTCATGGCCTAACGGAATTAGATTTAAGTAATTTTATTACGGATAATTGTCGAGCATTTAGATGGTTTGTAGCTGGATGCACTAATCTTAATTACCTTGATATGAGGAATATGTCTTTTATTGATATTGGTGATTATGATAAGTACCATGCTTTTGCCGAACTTCCAAATAGTGTAACAATTATAGCCAAAGATGGAGAAGCGAGAAATTGGATTCAAAATGTATTTGGAATTGGTAAAGGAAATATCCTTCTTCCTAGTGAAATATAATTACAAGAAAATAACTCTTAGAAAAATAATCTAAGAGTTTAATATTTAACAATTGTTACCGCAGTTATTACCACAGTTATTACCCCAGCCACCATAACCTGGAGACCAGAATAAAATAAAGAATATAATTAAGACAACGATTATGATCCAAAACCAAGAACCGTTTCCGTAGCCATAACCATAATTTGGATATCCACAACCATACATAAGTTTATCCTCCTCTCAATATATTATAGATTGCTAAGAAAAAAGTGCATATAATGGATACCTATTAGGAATTAAATTTTTAATAATATGATAATAGATAATTTACTTTTTAAATGATAAATGATAAAATGGGTATAGTTATTGGGAGTGATAATATGACAAATAAACTTTTAGCGGATTTACTTTATCCGAATGTAACAATGACAATTGAAGATTGTGAAAAAAAATATCCTGAAAGAAATTTAAAAGAAGGAGCAATGGTAACGAGATTTGCTCCATCACCAACTGGTAGAGTACACATGGGTAGTCTTTTTGCTTCTTTTATACCAGAAGTATTTGCAAGACAGACGGATGGAACTTTTATTCTTCGAATTGAAGATACAGATGGCAAGAGAACAATTGAAAATGGTATTCAATTAATTCTAGACGATTTGAAAGATTATAATTTTCAAATTGATGAAAATCCAATTGATGGAGGAGAATATGGTCCATATATTCAAACGGAAAGATTAGAAATATATAGAGCTTTTGCTAGGTATTTGGTAGAAATAGGAAGAGCATATCCTTGCTTTTGCAGTGAAGAAGAACTCGATGCTATGCGAAAAGAGCAAGAAGAGAAGAAAGAACGAATTGGATATTACGGTAAATATGCTAAATGTCGTAATTTAACTTATGATGAAGTTAAAAAACATTTAGATAATGGCGATAAGTTTGTTTTAAGGTTGAAATCAATGGGCGACTTTAATAAAAAGATTGTCTTTAAAGATTTAATAAAAGGAACTATTGAACTTCCTCAAAATGATATTGACCATGTTCTTATTAAAAGTGATGGGGTTCCACCTTATGCTTTTGCCCATGTTGTCGATGATCATTTAATGAGAGTTACTCATGTTACAAGGGACGATTCTTATATTTCATCTGTTCCATATCATCTTGAACTTTGGAATGCTTTTGGTTTTAAAGTACCTAAGTATGCACATCTTTTACCTCTTTGTATTAAAGATGGCGAAACGGTAAGAAAAATTAGCAAACGTAAAGATCCAGAAGCAGCGATATCTTTTTATAGTGAGAGAGGTATTCCTGAAGAAGCAGTTAAATTGTATTTTGCAACATTACTAAATTCAAATTTTGAAGAATGGTATCTTCAAAATCAAGATAAAAGTTATAAGGATTTTACTTTTACTTTTAATAAGATGAGTAAAAGTGGTCCTCTATTTGATTTAGAAAAGCTTCTTAATATTTCAAAAAATTATATAAGTAAATTATCAAAAGATGAAGTATACTATAATTTAGTGAAATGGGCTAAAACTTACGATAATGATTTTTATGCTTTGATTACAAAGTATGAAGAATATACAAAAAATATTTTGAATATTGAAAGAGAACAGAGAAAACCTCGTAAAGATTATGCTTGTTATAGTGATATAAAGGGTCAAATATTTTATATGTATGATGAATTATATAACGATATTAAGTATGATTGGGGTAGTATTACCGATATAGATGAAATAAGGAAGATTCTTAATTTATATCTAGAAAAATATTATGATGTTTCTGATAAAGACGTCTGGTTTGAGAAAATTAAACTTTTGAGTGAGGAATTAGGATATGCAGGAAATATGAAAGATTATCGTGATAATCCCGAACATTATAAAGGTAGTGTAGCGGATATTTCGAATGTTTTACGTGTAAGTTTAACATCGAGTCAAGTTACTCCTGATTTATATGAAATTATGCGCCTTTTAGGTAAAGAAAGAATTGAAAAAAGGATGGAAGCAATACTAGAAAAGTAGTTATAAGGTTGTGTTTAAGATAAACTAGGTGATAGTTTATCTTTTCTTTATGTTCTTGTTATTGTTGATAAAAATAGTATGGCATAAAATACTAGTAAAGGGGGTGACATAGTGAATAATAACATTTATAATGAACAGAAAAAATGTCCTTTTCTTTGCTGTGGTTATCGCCAGCCGATTGTCATTGGAGCAACTGGTCCAACTGGTCCTCAAGGAATAGCGGGTGAAACTGGCCCAACTGGTCCAACTGGTCCAATCGGGCCTTCAGGTGGTCCAACCGGTCCAACGGGACCTACTGGATTAATTGGTCCGACAGGGCCAACAGGACCACAAGGGCTACCGGGTATTCAAGGGCTACCAGGCATTCAAGGTGAGCAGGGCATAATGGGTCCAACTGGTCCACAGGGAGAGCAAGGTATTCAAGGCTTACGTGGAGAAACAGGTCCGATGGGACCACAAGGAGAAACAGGCCCAACTGGTCCAGCAGGAGCTGGTGTAACGATTTTAGGTTCTTATGATACTTATGATGATTTAGAAACTGCACACCCTAGTTAAATTAAACCCAATAAATAATAATTAGTTGTAGCAAATGATAATCTATAAATGATAGTAAGATACTTTAGAAGTATCTTTTTTTGATGGTATAATATTTATAGGTGGTGATTATATTGGAATGTGACGATAGTAAAATAAATATAAAGGATAATGATAAAAATAATGATATTTATATTAAAATAAAAAATATACCTGATACCTCTTTAAAAGTTATAAATGCTTTTCAAGATAATAAAATAAATGAAATAATAAAAAATAATACTATTGAAAAGTTAAAATTACAAGTGCCTACTTTTAATTTTTCTAAAAATTTATTTAAATTAATAGATACATCTATGAGTAGTTTTTATTCTGCTTCAGGTTCAATAGTACAAAAACAATTATCAATAATTAATAGTAATGTGGTTGAGGCTATGACTAATCCATTAATGAAAGTAATAAATCAAATTGCAGAATCACAAAAGGAAATGATGAATGCTATAATGTCATCAATTACAGTTAGTCCATTATTTGAATCTTTATATAAATCTTTAGAAGAAGCGAAAGCAGATCCTTATAGTATTTATAATTGGTTTAAATATTATGATAAATTAAGTGAATTTTTTTGGATTATGCCTTATAATATGACTCCTGTTGAATTGCGTGATATATTATTAGACATTAAAACTGAAAAAGAATTTGATAAATATATTTTTAAATATTTCAATAAAACAAAAGTTAATTCCTTGATTGATGATATTAAGAAATTAATTGATAGAAAACAAGATTTAAAGTTGTTTGAGCAAATTATAATAGCATATAATAATAAGTCATATTCATTAGCAAGTATTGGTTTAATGAGCATTATTGATAATTTGCTATCTTATTACTTACTTAATAAAGGCTGCAATTCAAGATTAAAACTATTTGAACCTATAATAAAGAATTTAAAAAGTAAAAGAGAAAGTTTTGATGATTTTACTTTTATAGTTATGATGATAAATAGTAACATTAACTTATTATATGAAGATATAGAGTTTAATAAAAAAATAGATATTAAAACAAATAAAAAAGCTAGAAGAAATCCTGTATCTCACGGTAAATCATATAGTAATAAAAAGATTGATACGATTATGCTTTTAAACACGATGTATTATTTATTAATAGCTAAGGCAGAATTAAAGGAATATAAAAACAGTTTATGTTATGACAGAAATAATAAAATATTTTATTTTCCTGATAAAACTGATAAAGAAAACATAAAAAAGAAGATTAAAGAAAAAATTAATAATAATAAGAAACTTTATAAACAATAGTTTCTTTTTTATTTTTATAAAGAGAAAGGAGAACTGATATATGAATTTAAATTATGCAATATTTAGAAGTGAACCAATAATAACTATTAATGATTTAGCACAAATTGGATCACATAATAAAAGAGAAAAAAAGGCTTATAATTCTAATCCAGATATAGATATAGAGAGAAGTAAAAATAATATAGAACTAGTCCCCTTATCAGATAAATATGTTAAGGGGTTTTATAATATAGTAAAAGATTATAAAAAAGAACATGAGGAAAGAATGAAAACAGAGCGAGCTGATAGAAAAAAGACTTTTAAGCAAATGTTAGATAAATCAAATAATGTTATAGCAGATGAATTATTATTTACTGCTACTAATAAATTTTTTGAAAATATGACAAGAGAAGATATAAAAGAATGGGCTAATACTTGTATGGAATTTGTTTACGAAGATTTAGGATATACTAAAGAACAAGTTTTACATGCAACAGTACATTTAGATGAAAAAACACCACATATTCATTGTGTTGTTGTTCCACTTATTAAAAAATATGATAAAAGAACTAATACAGAAAGATATACTATTTCTAAAAAGCAATATATCAAAGATAAAATTCATTTATCAGAACTACAAGATAAATACCATAAAAGATTAAATGACAAAGGATATGATTTAGAACGAGGTATTAAAGGTAGTGATAGAAAACATATTAAAATTAAAGATTATAAAAAAATAAATAGAAAATTAGAAGAAAACCTTAATATTAGAAATGATAAACTTGATGAAGCAATAAATGAATTTGATGAGAAAATGAAAACTACTAAAAATATTCCTTTTAATAAAAATCAATTAATTGTTAATGTAGATACTTTTGATACTATGAAAAAAATAGTCAAAGAATCAAAAAAAGTTGTAGAATTACAACCTAAAATAAATGAAGTTTTTGATGAAATAAATGGTTATGCTAGTGAATATAAAATACTTGAAAAAGAAAATCAAAAGTATAAAAAAGAAGTTGCTAATTTAAAATTAAAAAATGATAAATTAAAAGAAGAA
>CANRJI010000057.1 GCA_947630885.1 uncultured Bacilli bacterium | reverse complement strand
TTTAATATTATAAAAGGTAAAATAATTACCTTTTATAATAATATTCATTTGCTTTTTTTTGCTCCAGCTGTTTAGGAGTTTCTAATTTTTTCATTTGCTTTAATTTTTGCTTGTACATTTCCATTTGCTATATCTTTTGTTATATATTCAAATAAAGGGAGGAATTATTATGGATAATTTTGTAGGTGTAATTTATATAATGAAGAATCCGTCTTTTCCGGATTATATTAAAATTGGGTATGCAGATGATGCATATGATAGATTAAAAACGTTAAATAGTAAATCAGCGGTTCCTTTTGCTTTTAGATTATATGCATATTATAAGGTTAATCATCGATTAGAGGATACGACAATACATGATATTATTGATAAATTAAATCCAACTTTGAGGGCTGTAGACAATATAAATGGTAAAAAAAGAAAAAGAGAATTTTTTGCAATGTCAGCGGAAGATGCTTATGACATATTGTACTGTATAGCTAAAATAAATGGGTTAGAAGATAATTTGGTTTTAGTTGAACCAACTGCGAAAGAGATGGAAGAAGATGATGAAGCAACTACTAGAAGAAAAACTACGCAATTACCTAAAATGGATTGGCTAATGGATCAAGGTATAATTAATATCGGTGATGAAGTATACTTAATCAATCATCCGGAAGAGATTGCTGTTGTAGTGGATGCTAAAAATGTTAAATATAAAGATAAAATAATGTCTTTTAATCAATTTGGATGTGAATTAACAGGATGGAAAGCTATTCAAATATATGCTTTTATGAAAAAAGTTGGAGAAAATAAAACTTTAGCTAAATTAAGAGAAGAAAAGATGACTGAATTGGGAATGCTAAATTAAGATATTTAAATTGTTATGGTAAAAAAATTATTTAAAATTTAGTGTAGTAGTATGATATAATATCAGTAGGAGTGTGAAAAATGAAAAAGTTTAGAATGATATTTTTAGGTTTGCTAGTTATTATATTAGCTACAGGATGCGGATTAACTGAAGAAAAGGAACAAAAATTAGTTTGTAGAACTGTTGATAGTGAAGATGGAATGAATATTGAACAAGTGATTTCAATGACTTTTAAAAACGATAAATTGAAATACATGACAATGGAAGTAAATAGTAGTTTTACCGATCCCACGATTTTAGATAATTGGGAAGATTTTAAAGAGGCTATGGATAAAGATAATCAAGAATTTGATAAAGATGGCGTAAGTTTGACTGTTTCAGTAAATGATCAAATTTATGAATATAATACAAGATTAGATATTGATGTCGAAAATGCTAGTGAAGAAATATTAAAAGAACAAGGTTTTGAAGGATTAAAAGATGATACTGGTACTCTAGAAGATAATAAAAAAGAAGCTGAAAAAGATGGAGCTGTTTGTGAAATACAAGAAATAAAATAAATAATAATTATTTATTGAGTATAACTAATTGTTGCTAGAAAACAACGATTAGTTTTTTTAGAATTAATTATATATTTGACGTAGGAAGTATTTTAGTTTAAAATGAAACAAGAGGAATTATTTATTTTAATAATAAGATAAAAAAATAAGGAGTTAAGCTATGATGGAAAAAGATAAAGAAATTGAAAGAAGTATTATTAAAAAATATCGGAAAGAAATTTGGAGTAAATTTATTAAAGCTGTACAAGAATATGAATTAGTTAAAGAAAACGATAATATTATGGTTTGCATTAGTGGTGGTAAAGATTCTTTTTTACTAGCTAAATGTATGCAGGAATTGCAAAGGCATGGAAAATTTAAATTTGATGCTCATTACGTTGTAATGGATCCGGGATATAGTGATAATCACCGTAATTTAATTATTAGTAATGCCAAATTAATGAATGTTCCTATTGAAATGTTTGATAGTAATATTTTTGAGGCTGCGACAAAAATGAATGCTGAAAGTCCATGCTATATGTGTGCTAAAATGCGTAGAGGTTGTCTATATAATAAAGCTAAGGAATTAGGTTGTAATAAGATAGCACTAGGACATCATTTTGACGATGTTATTGAAACAACGCTTCTTTCAATGTTTTATGGATCAGAAGTAAAGACGATGATGCCTAAATTACACAGTGATCATTTTGAAGGATTAGAATTAATAAGACCACTTTATTTAGTAAAGGAAGAAGCAATAATAGCATGGCGAAATAGTAATGAATTAACTTTTCTTAATTGTGCTTGTAAATTTACAGAGGAGCATTATTTGACTGATGATGGTAAAAGTAAAAGGAAAGAAATGAAAGAACTTATTAAAAACTTAAGAAAAGTAAATAAAGATATTGATTATAATATCTTTAAAGCTTTAGATAATGTAAATTTAAACTGCATTTTAGGTACTAAAAGAAATGGTCGATATCAAAGTTTTCTCGAAGATTATGATAAAAAGTAAATACTTGACTAATATTCAGTAGGTAAAAATATATGTGTAAATAGTTGACATTTTGCATAAGGTTAAGTACAATTTAATTAATTGTATGATGATTTTAAATGAAAGGAAGAAATAAACATGTATGATGCTATTGTTATAGGTGCAGGTCCAGCTGGCTTAACAGCAGCACTTTATTTACTTAGAGCTAATAAAAAAGTTCTTATTTTAGAAGCTAAAAGTTATGGTGGTCAAATAATTAATGCTAGTCAAATTGAAAATTATCCAGGAATTATTTCGATAACAGGTTTTGATTTCGCTACTAATTTATATAATCAAGTTAAAAATTTAGGTGCGGAATTTGTTTATGAAAAGGTAATTAGAGTTGAAAAAAATAAAAAAGTTATAACTGATAAAAATAAATATCAGGGTAAGACGATTATAATTGCTACTGGTACTTCGAATCGAAAATTAAATATTGCTAGGGAAGAAGAATTTATTGGTAAAGGTATCTCTTACTGTGCAACTTGTGATGGTAATTTTTATAAAGATAAAGTAGTTACAGTTAATGGTGGGGGTAATGTTGCTTTAGAAGATGCTTTATACTTATCTGATATTGCTTCAAAGGTATATTTAATTCATAGAAGAGAAGAATTTCGGGGAGAAAATAAATATTTAGAAGAATTAAAGAAAAAAGATAATGTTCATTTTATTTTGAATGCTAAGATTACTTCGATAAATGGTAATGATAAATTAGAAGAAATTACTGTTACGAATAGTTTAGGCGAAACTAACAATATTAAAGTAAGTGGCTTATTTATTGCTATTGGTAAAGAACCCAATAATGAAATTTTTCGTAATGTTGTAAATTTGAATGAAGAAGGGTACATTATGGCTAAACATGATGTCGAGACTAAAACAAAAGGTATTTATGCTGTTGGGGACGCTCGTGTTAAAGATTTAAGACAACTTACGACGGCAGTTAGTGATGGTAGTATTGCTGCGACTAGGGCTCTTAAAGAAATAAATAAGATATAGTAAAAAAGGAAAGGTGAATAATAATGAAAAAGAAAATTAAAGTTACGGAAGCTATTTTTCCGATGCCTGTTTTAATGATTGCAACATATAATGAAGATGGTAGTATTGATGTTATGAATGCGGCATGGGGAACGATGTTAGAGCGAGACCAAGTTTTATTAAATTTATCTAGTTCGCATAAAACGGTAAAGAATATTAAAGAGAGAAAAGCCTTTACTGTAAGTCTAGCGGACGCTAGTCATGTAAAAGAAGCTGATTATTTCGGAATGGTTTCGGGAAATAATACTCCTAATAAGTTTCTTATAAGTGGTCTTACGGCAGTTAAATCAGAAAATGTTGATGCTCCTATTATCAATGAGTTTCCTGTTTGCATGGAATGTGAATTTATAAAATGTCAAGATGATGAATATGGCTATGGTGTCATCGGTAAAGTAGTAAATGTAACCGCAGAAGATAAAGTAATGACTGATGATAATGTCGACATTTCTAAACTTGAAGCCATTTCGTTTGATCCATATACCCATAGCTATTATAAAGTTACGGAAAAAATTGGAAATGCTTTTCACGACGGATTAGAATTAAAGAAATAGTTTTTATGATGAGGTGGGCAGATGAATTTTGAAGAAGATATTTTTCGAAAAAGGGTCATCCTCTTTGATAAATTAGAACCTTTTGGTTTTAAAAAAATAGATAATAAATATGTATATACAGAAAATATTCTAGATAATTCAATGGAAGTACAAGTTGAAGTATTAGAAGATGGGAAAGTTTTAGGGCAAGTTTATGACTTATCTTTTGGTGAAATATACCCTAATTATCGAATTGAAAGAGAGCAAGGTTATTTTGTCAGTGAGGTTCGAAAGGAATTTATTAATATTTTAACAAATATATGTCATAAGTGTACGGAAGCTAAATATTTTGCTAGTAATCAGGCATGTCGTCTTGCTAATTTAATTAAAGAAAAGTATGGTGATAATCCTGATTTTCCTTGGGAGAAAACACCTGATTCGGGTATTTTTCGAAATCTGGATAATGAAAAATGGTATGCTTTATTTATGAATATTAACAAGAATAAATTAGATGGAGAAGATAGGGAAGTCGATATCTTAAATATTAAACTGGAACCGAAACATCTTAAAGAATTATTATTACAAAAAGGCTTTTATAAAGCTTATCACATGAATAAAGAAAACTGGATTACTATTATCTTAGATGATGCGGTAAATGATGAAGTAATTATGAATCTTATCGATGAAAGTCATTATTTTACGGAAGAAGCACGCGAGTTTCTAATCCCCTCTAATCCTAAATATTATGATGTTATTAATTGTTTTAATGATACCAATATAATATCATGGAAACAACCTAACCATATTAAAGTTCATGATATTGTCTATCTTTATGTAGGTAGTCCTTACTCAGAAATACGTTATAAATGCATAGTAGAAAAAATTAACATACCTTATGAATATCACGATAATAATTTACATATGAGTAAAGTAATGAGAATTAAGTTACTAAAAAGGTATGATAATAAAGAGTATTCTTTAGATAAACTTCGTAATTATGGGATTACGACTGTACGTGGTCCACGAACTGTACCAAAAAGTTTAAGTAAAGAATTAAATAAATAAAATAATAAAAATGTAGATTAAATTACTTATCTACATTTTTTAATTATCATTAATTTTAGAATAATTTTTGTTTTTAAATATCTTTACCAACGACCACACGATAAGTGATATTCAGTACAAACTTCTTCGGTTAAAATTTCGGGAGTAGGAGGAGTTCCACCACCAGAATAAGGGTTAGGTATACTTAAATTGTAAGGACTTAAATCTAATTCTTGATGATAAGATGACCAACTATATCTTTCATCTAACTCGATGTAGCGGACATATAGAGCGTTATTTTCGATAGAGAGAAATGACCAGCCTTTAATATTATCAAATAAATTGCGATATGATTCAGGTATTACATCTTGGCATCCAGGAAACATTTGTAATAATGTATAAGTTTCATTTCCACCTAAAAAATCTTTTTTAGTTATTAAGGTATCATCGTTATACATATCACTAAGATCTTCTAAATAACTCTGATTATGGTTCGGATCAAACTGTTTTAATTCAGCAATCGTTTTATTAAAGCAAACTTCTTTAAATTTCCAAGATACAAAGTCTTTAGAAGAAGTACCAGTTGTTGTGTATAAAACATTATCATTTAAGTTAATGTCGTAAGGATATTCTTCTTCTTTTTCCTCTTCTTTAGGATTAGGATCATTATTTTCTTCAGGTTTAGTCTCTTCTGGATTAGTTTCTTCTTTTTTATCTTCAATCTTTTCCCAAATGGCTATTAGTTCAATATCCTCCGTAATTTCTTCATCAAAAGAAAATTTTTGACCATTATATTGCCATTCTTTAAAAGTATATCCATCTTTAGTTGGAGAAGTAGTCGCGGTAGCTTTTTCTCCTTTATTTATCTTTTGAGGCTCAATTGTACTTCCACCATCAGTATTAAAAGTTATTGTATAAAATTTTACTTCGCCATTTTCATTAAAGTCTTCATCATTCATATGCTCTTTAAAATGAATATATAAGGTAAAGTCAACATCATATTTTGCATTATCTTTTAGATAATTCATTAATTTTTCTTTATCGAGATGTTTACTATCGGAAGTAATTTCAAGCTTTTCAAAGAGAACATCATTATCTTTAGCAATATCACAAAGACTAACTAGTGCTTCACTAATAGTTTTACCTTTAAAATCAAGCGAGTGATAAAACTCTTTAGCATCGTCATTAAGTAATTCAAAATCAGTTACTTCATTAATAATTTCACTACATACAATTTGTTTTCCTTGTCCGTCATCGCAAGTTTTATATTCTTCTTTGAAAGTTAATTTTACGAGAGGATTAATTTTAACGTACATCGTATAAGTTTCTTCTACTTTGTTACCTTTATTAGATGTTTCCTTTTTAGGGTAACTAAAAATAAAGATAAGTGCTAAAATAATTAATAAGATAAAAACAATACCAATTATTATAAATAACTTATACTTCTTATAAAAATTTTTTATTTTTTCTTTCATTTTATCTAACTCCTCGTATAATAGTTTTTGTAAGAAATAAATTATATATTTTTTCTTACATTAACTATTTTATTTTTATTCTATTT
>CANRJI010000056.1 GCA_947630885.1 uncultured Bacilli bacterium | reverse complement strand
TATTTTACCTCTATCTTTCTATTTTTAGTTATAAGTTACTTACTTAATTGTTACTATTTTTGTGTGTATACAGTATTCATCCAACTCTCTGTCTCATACCACCAGATAAATTATTTGGATATTTTTTAATAAATTCTCCTAACCCATATGTATCAAGTAATTTTTTAACTCGTTCTTGTCGTTCTTTTGATATTTTCTTCTGAACTTTAAGCCCGAGTAAACTATTATCTAATATATTAAGCCAAGGAAAGAGAGTATCATCTTGAAGCATATAACCTAGTTTAACATCTTTTTTAGAAAACGTAATTGTTCCACTAGACTTTTTTTCTAGTCCGCACAAGATTGAAAGTAATGTTGACTTTCCACATCCTGAAGGACCGACAATAGCAACAAATTCTCCTTCCCTAACCTCTAAATTTAAATCTTGAATAGCAAGTGTTTCACCATCTTTAGAATGATATATTTTCGTTAAATTGTTGATAACCAAAACATTATCTAAATTCGTCAAAGAATTCATCATAAATTAACTTATCGTAGTCAACATAACCATCTAGTTCCCCTGATGCTATCATAATATCTTGGATATGTTGCCATTCATCTTTTTCAATAGCAACCGAGCTTCTCCAAGCATCATTTTCTTTATAACGATTAATCATTATTGTTAAATCATCAATTGACGTATCAGGGAAAAATGTGGCAATCGTATTAGCTACTACCTCTGGCTCATTATCTAGGACAAATTTTAATCCCTTATCGACAGCTCTCGTAAATCCTTTAATTACATCAGGATTTTCTTCAATATAACTCTTTCTTGCATTATAAGCTGTATAAGGAACTTCACCTCCTAGTGTACCAACGTAAGCTACAACGTGTCCAAGTCCTTGTTTTTCTACAGCCGTAGCATTAGGCTCAAATAATGTTACAAAGTCACCAGTACCTCCAATAAAAGCTCCTTCCATTGCTGCAAAAGCAACCGATGTATCAATTGTTAAATCATTTACTGGATCAATTCCATTTTGTCTTAAACCCCACTCAAAAGTCATTTCTGGCATACCACCTTTACGACCACCAACTACTACTTTTCCTTTTAAATCATCTAATGTAAAATTATCAATTTTCTCTCTCGAAACCAAAAAAGCCCCATCTCTCTTTGTTAAAGCAGCAAAAACACATGGATAATCTTTTTCTCCACCATTGTAAACATAAATTGTGGCTTCAGTTCCCGAAAAACCAATTTGTACGTCTCCTGATAAAACTGCCGCTGTAACAGCATCTGCTCCTGGTGTTAAAACAAGTTCTAAATCAATACCCTCTTCTTCAAAATAACCTTCACTAATCGCTGCATATTGTGGTGCATAAAAAATACTGTGAGCGACTTCCGCTACTGTTACTTTCTTCAAATCAGAATCCTTATTATCCCTATTTTGGAAAACAAAAAAGACAACTGCAAGAGCAACTACCAAAAGCAATACTATACTAAGTATAATTTTTTTCATCTCAAACCTCCTTAAGTTCATAATATTATATTCTGCTATTGCTTTTTAGGTTCACTCTTTTTAGCCCTATAAATTTAATCAAAAAAAAGATATTGCTCTTTTATCAATATCTATTTTATATTTTCAAACATTAAGCCTTTATAATATTTCCAAGCAAGTATTCGAAATACCGCACGATTAATTTGTTCTTCGGTGATATCTCCATTAGTAAGACCCTTTTTAATACTATTTACACTAGTTTCATATTCCGTAGTAATAAGAATATCATTTCCTGCCTTTACCGCTTTCAAAGATGCATCTGGAATCGAAGAAGTAGCACCCATATATAAATCATCAGTAATAATAATACCCGTAAATTTCAAATCATCACGAAGTAAATTGTGAATAGCTGGTGAAAGTGATGCCGGATTATCAGGATCGACACTGCTGACAATATTATGACTTACCAAAACAGCTTCCGCTCCTGCCTTTATTCCTGCTTCAAATGGTGGTAAATCATTCTTCTTAATATCTTCTAAACTTCGACTATCTGTAGCACTGCCAACATGAGTATCAACATTATTTCCATATCCGGGAAAATGTTTTAAAGTATAAGATACCCCCGTTCCTTTACTAGCTTCAATTACTGTTTTAGCAAATTCACTTGTAATGCTCGTATCTTCACCAAGTGCTCTTTCATACATATAATCACTACTACTTGTCGAAACGTCGACAACTGGTGCTAAGTTAACATTGAGTCCTAATTCTTTTAATACTCTACTCTTTTCTTTCGTATCCGATGCTATTTTCTCAAATCCACCTGAATTATATAAATCTCTTGAAGAAGCAAATCTACTTTCAGCCAAATTAGGATTACTACTAACTCTAACTACTTTTCCCCCTTCTTCATCAACCGCCGTAAGAAGAGGGATTTTTCTTCCACTTTGAACATTATTTATCATATCTTGAACAGCTTCTTTTGATTTATTAATAAAATCTCTCTCAAAGAATAAATATCCGCCAAAATTATAAGTATTAAGAGCTTCTATCTGCCCACTTGTCGGATATCTGACAAGTAACATCTGTCCTATTTTTTCATCTAGTGATAATTCTTTCAATTTATCATATGCTAAATCATAATAATTACTAAATATACCATTATCCAAATATTCCTTAGGAATAACATCTTCATTTGCAACTTTTGATGTCTCATATTCCACTATTACGGCATCTTGAATTTCTTTATCTTTATCTAATAATCCTGTATATTCAAGTTGAATTTCCATTCCTATATCCGCAACTATCTTATCCGATTCAAACGTATAGACATAATTATTTTTATCTTTAACTGTAATTAATCCATCGTTAGTTGCTACGACAATTCCCTCTAGTTTTTGTGTTTCTATCTTTTCTTTATTAAGTCTTCCATCTCTTCCCGAAAAGAAAAATAATGCTCCACATAAAGCAAATAAAATAACGAGCGCAACTGAATAAACAATAATTTTTTTATCGATATTAATCTTCTTCATTTTCATCACCTAACACTATCATTATATTAATTAATACCCTATATTATTACCTACTGTTAATCTAAAATAATAATAGCAATCATAAACCCCAAAGTCAATATTTCCATTTCAAAAATATAAAAAAAATAAACTCTACCTAGATATATCAAGTTATCATTTTACCATAATTAACATATAATATTTTAGAAAGTAAATTTGACATTTACCCTAAAATATGGTAGAATGTTACCCATATCGATGGCACATTATTCTAGTCAATTAAACTTACTATGAAGGTGAACCTAAAAAATCACTACAGAGCACACCGATGAAACTTCTTGTGTCTGCTTTTTGCGCCCAGCTTAGGGCGGATGCTGGAATGTAAGGATTTTGGGCACTCATAACGGCATATGATACTGTCCCAATTTCCACAGAGACCTATCTTTGTATTATTAATAATACGAACTAGGATTAAACCTACTATGTGGGGAAACTTGCGAGTAGCGTAGCTTGTCTTGAGTGAACGTGGGGAATAATTGATCAGTTAGATAGTTCCTAGCTAGAACCATCTAATATTGCAATTTGAAACCACGATTGCAAAAAAGAATTAATAGTAAGATATTGCCTGAGGAAATCTCCTAGAGTGACATTTTTGTAGGATTACAGTATGTACTAAGTGGTAATCAAGTCATAAATTTGGTGACAATTTATTCTTTTCTTTAAAGGGAAACCGCAGATTTGGTAACGAACTGTAGAAAAGAGGGAAAACCTACTTGACCTAAGACATAAAGTTAACTATAAAAATAGCCATTTTATTAAATTTAAGGGCCCCTGCCCTTTTTATTTATGGAAAGGAAATTTATGAAAAAAAATAAACATAAAAATCAAAGTAAAACATCATGGATAATTATAATTAGCCTTTTAGCTTTTTTCATTTCTTTTATTTTTTCCCTTGTCTCTGAACTTACACTATCTAATGTCAATATCATTATCGGAATCATCATCCTCATTATCTTCATTGTAATTGGTATTATTTTCGATATGATTGGTGTTGCAGTAACTTCGACAACCGATTCACCACTTCATGCTATGAGTGCAAAAAAAATAAAAGGTGCTAAAACAGCTGTATCTTTTAAAAAAAATGCTGATAAAGTTTCATCGTTTTGTAACGATGTCATTGGTGATATCTGTGGTATTATTTCCGGAACAGTTGGTGTAACAATTGCTTCGACCATTTCTAAAATTTATAAATTAAATATCTTTTGGACTGGTTTAGTCATAACTTCACTAATTGCTTCCTTAACCATTGGTGGTAAAGCTTTCTTTAAAAGTATTGCCATTAAAAATAGTAATCAAATAGTTTATTATACCGCTAAAGTAATAGCAGTATTTGATCGTAAGAAATAGAAAAAACTATCTATTTCTTTTTTTATACCTAGTATATAATAGATAGCAAATTAATAAAATAAACTAGGTGATCAAATGAAAAAGTATGATAAAATTCTTTTAATCGCAGTCATTATAATTACTCTCTTTGGTGCCCTAATGATTTATTCTTCTTCTTATGTTTGGTCAGCATACAAATTTAATGATCCATATAAGTACTTAAAATCCCAGAGTATCTTTCTTATTTTAGGTTATATAACCATGATAGTTGTCAGTAATTTTTCCTATCATAAATATAAAAAATTATCTAATATCATTTTAGGTATTTGTACTATTTTACTAATCCTTGTTCTTATTCCAGGAATTGGTACCGTCAGAAACGGAAGTAGAAGTTGGTTTGGTCTCGGGGGTTTTGGTATTCAGCCATCAGAATTTACTAAATTAGGCTTAATTATTTTTACTTCCAAGTATTTATCTAATAACACCAAAGATTTAAAAAATATCAAAAAAGGTGTCTTCCCTATTCTTAGTGTTGTTTTTCTCATTTTTGGACTCATCATGCTTGAACCAGATTTTGGAACCGGTGTCGTTATCGTTATGACTATTATTGTCCTTCTTTTTACAAGTGGTGTCAAAATGAATTTCTTTATCAAAATCGGTCTTCTTGGCGTCATTGGAATTGTCATTTTAATTCTTATTGCTCCATATCGTCTCGAAAGAATAACTTCCTTTTTAAATCCTTGGACTGATCCTTTAGGAAGTGGCTTTCAAATCATTCAAAGCCTTTATGCCATCGGACCCGGTGGTCTCCTTGGTCTCGGCTTTGGTAATTCCATTCAAAAGCATTTCTATTTACCAGAACCTCAAACCGACTTCATTTTTTCCATTATCAGTGAAGAATTTGGCTTTATGGGAGTTATCTTTGTTTCAGCACTCTTCCTAACCATTATCATAAGAGGTTTTATGATTGCTATGAAATGTGAAGATCACTTTGGTAAGTATCTCGCTTTTGGTATAACCTTTGGTCTAGCCTTTCAAACCATTCTCAATCTAATGGTCGTTGTCGGATTAATCCCTGTTACGGGAGTTACCCTTCCTTTCCTTTCCTATGGTGGTAGTAGTCTTATCATCAGTCTTATTGGTATAGGTATCCTCTTAAATATTTCTAAAAATAATTAATAGGAAAAAAATAAAATGTATAGTTCGTAGTGACTATACATTTTTATATATGTTTAAATCCAAACTCCATAAATAAGAGCAAGCATACTTAAGATAAATCCCACAATCCAAAACATCTTGACAATATCTGGTTCTCTCCACCCTAACTTTTCAAAATGATGATGAATTGGTGTCATTAAGAAAACCCTCTTTTTAAATAACGTATAATAAGAAACCTGTATCATAACCGAAAGCGTTTCAATCACAAATACACCACCAATTAAGACTAACGATAATTCATGTGATGTAAGAATAGCAATCGTCGCCATTGTTGCTCCAAGTGTCAAACTACCAGTATCTCCCATAAAGACTTTTGCCGGATTAGTATTATAGACGAGAAAACCAATAATCGCTCCGACGAGTACAAAACAAAAGATACCCATATCAGCATTACCTTCAATCCACCAACTGCCCATAGCAATTAGACCAAAGGCCAAAAAAGATATCGCTGATAAACCGCCGGCAAGACCATCTAACCCATCAGTTAGGTTAACTGCATTCGATGTTCCAACTAGCAAGAATAGAATAAACACTCCATAAAACCAGCCCAAATTCCATTCAATACCCAAGGCTGATATTCTAAGATAAGAATCACCATCCGTAAATTGTCTAAATAAAATATAGAATACTAAAGCTACAATAAGCTGTAAAAATAATTTTTGAAACTGCGTAAGCCCTTTATTCATTTTTCTCTTCAAACTAATAAAATCATCCAAAAAGCCAATAAGAGCATACGAAATAAAGACATATAAAACAATTACTAAATTAACTGAATATTCTATTTTCTTTGTCAGTAACAAAAATAACATAATAGCAAAAGTTGGAATAATAAAGATAAGTCCGCCCATTGTCGGAGTCCCTGCTTTTGCTTTATGTGCTTCGACATATACGTTTATTCTCTGACCAGCCTTTAACTTTTTTAAAAAAGGAATCGCTATAAATCCAAATACTGCCGCACTGATAAATCCAATCATCAATGCAAATAAAGACTTAGTTAATGTAAGCATTATTTCACTCCATTCCCAAATATATTATAGCATATATAATCTTAAATAAATAGTCACATTTTATAACTTTACATCAAGATGTCAATAATTAAAATCATCCTAAATATAACCTAACCTTTTCACCT
>CANRJI010000055.1 GCA_947630885.1 uncultured Bacilli bacterium | reverse complement strand
CTTCATTTGTGGGTTTGCAGATATTAGGGCCTTATAGGCCATGTGAAAACCACGTCTTTTAGGCGTGGTTATTTATTGTTCTTCTTTATATTCAATATTAATCATTTTAGCATGAACCGCTACTCTTTTTGTACCGCTATTGTCACAAGTTGATAATGTTAAAATTTTATCATTTGGTGTAACATCTATTCCAAAGTTATAAATACTTCTTCCTTTAATTGTATTTAAAAAGTTTTCATAAGGCTCAGTTCTAAAGTTTGTTTTCAAATAATAAACTTCAGGACTAATAGTATATACCGAAAAAACTTTCCAAACACTATTACTTGTCGGTGTCGATATTTTTATATAATAATTATCGCTATTATTTAAATAACTATTATAAAGCATTAATGGAATAGAACCAAACATCGTTTTATTATTAAGATTGTGACCATATATAATTGTATTTTTTCCAAACCTAGTAAAGTCGACACGATAATCTGCGAAAATCCAACCGCCTTCATTCCTGCGGCGATTATAAGAATGGTTAAGATAAAAGTCATTATCTTCTGCTTGAACGATAGGGTAGTTAACTTTAGTCCCTTCAACTTTTATCCATCCAACCGTATCTGGATTTTTTGCCAATAATTCATCAAAATTGACATCCATAAATGGTACCGATAAATAATCCCAGTAATCATTAGGGTAGTATATCTGTGGTTCATCTTGTCCTTCATTACCATTATTTTGGTCAGGTTCTTGTGTAGGAGGAATATCTTCCTCTTTTTCAATAATTTCCGTTGAATTAATAATATCGTTAGATAAATACTTAATTCTAAGTTCTTGAACAGACCATCTACTAATCAAAAACACACATACCAAATAGACCGCAAACGAAAGTCCAGCTATCATTAAAGTAACTTTTTTATTTTGCTTTGAAGTCTTTTCTTTCTTTTTCTTACTAAATACCGTCATTATTCCAATAATAAAATATTTTGGAATAATTGTTATTACACATAGTAGACCAATGAAGAAGCACTTAATCGTCAATATAATCCCCTTTAATAAGGAAATAATACCTAAATAGAAGATTTTAAAAAAATACATAAGCACCTCCTCTATATTCCCATTATCATTATACCATACAAATAAAAAAAGTGTAAGATGTTGTTGTAATTAAAGATAAAATATTGTATAATACAACCTGAGTGAAGGTGTAATAATGGAAAATATTAAAATAGGAGACAAACTGGAAATCCACTGCTACAAACATAATGGCAAACTGCATCGCCAGTGGGATGAAGCTGTTGTTTTAGATGTCAAAGATGATTATATCGTCTTTGGAAATAATAAGACCACCGTTGTTGACTCTGATGGAAGAGTATGGAAAACAAAAGAACCGGCAATTATGTTCTTTTTTAAAAATCGTTGGTTTAACATAATTGGCCAGTTAAAAGATTATGGAATATATTTTTATTGTAATATTGCAACGCCCTATATTATTGACGAAAATGTTATCAAATATATAGACTATGATTTAGATTTACGTGTTTTTCCAAATGGAAGTTTTAAAATACTTGACCGAATGGAATATCGTTACCATCGCAAACAGATGCATTATTCAAGTAGACTCGACTTCATATTGAAATATGAATTAGGAAATTTAATCGATATGGTAAGAGCTAAGGCAACACCATTTAATAAAAAAACAATTGAAATGTATCATCAAAAATATGATGAACTCATCGAAAATAAGAATAATGAATAAAAACTAGCTACTTCTTTTGTAGTTAGTTCTTTTAATATATTAAATAAGTTTTAAAATATCACTAGTCATAGTAATGAGCCATTGGATGCTCTCCGTAACCAGCTAGGCCAACTTGACCATCAGCATATCCTAGTTGACCATCCATATAAATAATTACCCATTGATGTTTCCACTGATTTTCATTAGCATGTGTCCAAGTATATCCCATTTCTTCGAGTACCATTCCAAGAGCTCTCGTCGTACCAGCACAAGATGATTCACCTTTTATAAATACACCATATGCTGTGTAGTAGTCATCTCCTGTTTCTTTATGGACACCTCTGTAATAATATTCTGATACCGCAATTGCCGCTTGCGTAACTTTTTCCAAATCAGTATTGCCTGTAATACTACTAGCAATTTGCCTAGCAATCGCTCTTGCTTGTGCTTCTTTACTATTATTTGATGAAGATGAGCTACCACCTGATGAACCTCCCGATGAGCCACCACCACTATAGTAAATTTTATCAGTTGTAGCACTAGCAATTTCGCTTCGAAC
Source organism: uncultured Bacilli bacterium (assembly GCA_947630885.1). Classification (GTDB taxonomy): domain Bacteria; phylum Bacillota_I; class Bacilli_A; order RF39; family UBA660; genus CAG-302. The sequence goes on along the minus strand of CANRJI010000055.1, from coordinate 4,531 downwards.
ACTATCGTAACTAACTTCATCTAACAAAATAGAAACAACTACATAATAATATCTCGTTTTATTATCCGTTAAATTATTTTCAGTAAAGCTATTTTCTTGAATGCCTTCTCCTAGTTTACTATATTCGCCATTTTCACTATCTGAGCCAAAGACCGAATAAGCAATTGAAATGTCACTGCCATCTTCATTTTTAAGCTTTATTTTATCATAAGCATCCCAAGATATCGTAATTGCCGAAGTACCATTTGCTTTCGCAGTAATATCAGATAGCGCTTCTAATTTCGTTATCACTTCTAATTTATTACTTTCTAAACTGCTAACTATTTTTCCATCTACCATAGCATTAGCAGTAACTGTATAGTAATATTTACTAAAAGGTTTTAAATCTTCAATTACTATTTCCCCGTCTTCTATTTCCGATTTAACTATTTTAGGAGTACCTTCTTCATATGAAAATAAAGTATAAGTAATTTTAATATCACTGTTATCCAAATTCTTTTTATCAGTTTCCCATTTACTCCATTTAAGTTTGACTGTTGTATCATTAACTTCCATAGCTTCTAAATCAGTTATTTTATCTATGTTTAAAGGTAATGTATGAATTGAAACCATTTTACTATAATTAGTATAAAACTTTTTATCCTTATTTTCTAAGTATGTAAATATTACCGCATAATAATCTGTATTTGATAACATATCAACAAGTTTTATATCCTTACTATTTTTATTATCAATTAATTTAAAGTCATCCCCCAAAGAAACATTTTTCTTAAGATTATCAAGGACTTCTTTTTTATCAAATTTTTTCTTTGATATAACAATAACAAATCTTTGCTTTTTATCTAAGATATTCCAAGATAAATGAGCATTATGAAAATTAGTATTTTCTATAACAATATTATTAGGTACCGAGTAATAATTAAAGTATAAATAAGTCGTGATAGCTCCAATAACTATTATTAATAATATTGGAAGTAAAATAAATAATAATTTTTTCTTTTTCCCAGAATTTTTTTTCTTTTGTTCCTTTTCCTCTGTTTTTATTTGTTCTTCTTTTCCTTCTTTAACTTCACTAGTATTTAATTTTTCTTCTTTGACTTTACCAGTATTTAAATTTTTTTCTTTTTTAACTTTCTTTTTCTTTTCAGCAGAATTATTTATTTTTTTCTTGTCTGCTTCCTTTAAATCATCACTCTTCATTTTACTTAAACTCCTTACTAATCATAAATATTATCTATTTCACTCATATTATATTACAAAACTTTCAATATGTAAATAAAAGAAAAAGCCTTAGATCATCTAACGCTTTTAACTGTAGACACTTTCTGTTAATTCTTTTACTGCTGTTAATATATAAGATATCTTATACCACGTTTGTTCATTTACTTCTCCTGTCTCAGTAAGAGAGAAAACCTTTTGAAAAGTTCTAACTGCCTTTAAAGTATTACTATCAAAATAACCAGTTGGATTTGGAATAAGAGGAATGCCAGGATAACTTCCGTGAATATAATTAAGGGCATTCTGTAAGAAGTAGACATCGATGTTACAAGTTCCCTCTTTTAAAGTAGAAGTAAAAGAGTAGGGGTAAATAGAAGTAGTATTGGCTTCATAAATATTGACATCATTACCATAGTAATATCTAAGAATTTCAAGAGCATTGTATCCTTTATCTCCTAATTCTTTAGATCCCCATTGACTTAAATAATTATCTTCTGTCGTTTTATCTTTGTAATGAGCTAGAAGCGGTTCAATTCTTACCCCTCTTCGAATATAATTATCAAATATTTCATCGACAATTTTCGATATTGGTTCAAATATTGTTCCGTTTCTGGTATATTTTTGATCGTAAGTTGTCGTAGATGTAATCGTAAAATTATATCCTCGGCTTCGATACCACTCCGTATAAATTCTGTTTAATGTAAAAGAAATAATAGCTAAAACATTAGCTTTTATTGTCTCTTCGGGCCAAGTACTGTATATTTCACTACTGGCGACATTTTTAATATATTCTGTAAAAGGAACAGTGTAATTTGGTGCATTATTATTACTTGGAATACCATCGTGAACAATAATTGTCTCAGGTATAACAACTTCTTTTAAAACATAAGGAGAAATTTGTTCTTCATTATTTTCTTCTCCATTCCATATGTTTGATGGATAGTTTCCCCATAACGTATTTGGTGTAATTTCTTTTACCGTATTTACTCCCACGTCATCAATCGATGCCATGTAAACATCTTGAATTGATGTAACACCATCAAAAATTTGTACTCCATTAATCTGTGTCGTCATAAGTCCTAATGATGAAACTTGTACATCGTATGTCTCATAAGGCCTTACTTCATATTGTTCTTCTTCCGAATAACTTTTGTCGACTGTATCTAAAGATATCACTTCCGTTTGACCATTTTCATCTGTTATCGTCTGATATATTTGCTCTCCATCTTTCACGATAGTTACTATTGCATTCTTGATAGGATTAGCAATACTATCATTATAAACATTAACTTTTAAGTATCCCTTAGCCATTTCGTCACCTCTATACATTATATATAATATCTTCTCAATAAATGAATACAATTAATAGAGGTGATAACTTAAGTGTATAAAAATTTACAAATAGGCAGTACTGGTAATGAAGTCAAAATATTACAAGAAAAGCTAAAAATATTAGGTTACTATAACGCTACCATAACAGGAAGTTTTGGCCTAGGAACAAAGGAAGGAGTAATTGCTTTTCAAGAGTATGAAAATCTTCCATCAACAGGAGTTGTTGATGAAGAAACTTGGAATGCCATTATCGAAAAGACAGAATCACCTGTATCTCCAATAAGTACCTATCCAACATTAAGTTTTGGCTCTACTGGCAGTTATGTAACCGATCTGCAAACAAAATTAAAGTCTCTTTTATATTATCCCCAGAGTATAAATGGTAATTATGATTTAGAAACAGAGACTGCCGTTAAAAGATTTCAGTTAAATAATGAACTAACCGCTGACGGAATAGTAGGAAATGAAACTTGGAACAGGATAAATAGTTTGTATGGCAATCTAAATAGTTGTGTTTTAAATAACGATAATAATTCCGAAAATAATAGTACTAGCTACTTAACCTATACTGTCAAAAGTGGCGACACTCTTTATTCCATTGCCAACCGCTATAACACTACTGTCGAAGCTCTTAAACTTTTAAATAATTTAACTAGTAACACTTTACAAATCGGCCAAATCTTAAAAATACCTACTAGAGAGCAAGATGACTATATTAAATATACTGTCAAAAGTGGTGATACCCTTTATTCTATCGCTAGACGCTATAATACCACCGTCGCGGAAATAAAAAGTTTGAATAATTTAAATAGTGATTTACTTAAGGTCGGTCAAGTTTTAAATATCCCAACAACGGGTAATGAGTCATATATTACCTATATTGTTCAAAGAGGGGATAGTCTCTATTCAATAGCTAAACGTTATAACACTTCTGTTGATACATTAAAAAGCTTAAATAATCTTACCAGTGATCTTTTAATCATTGGCCAAGTCCTAAAAGTACCAACTACTGCCGGAGTAAATTATATTACTTATACTGTTCAAAGCGGTGATACCCTTTATTCCATTGCTAACCGCTACAATACGAGTGTAAACAATATTAAGCAGTTTAATAATTTAACGAGCAATAATTTACAAATTGGTCAAATCTTAAAGATTCCCCTATAAAGACAAAAAATATGTTTTTTTGAACATATTTTTTTACTTATTAACATCTTTAACAAAAACGTTAGTTTTATCATCAATTATTTTTTCATGTTCCATAAATTTTTTTGCTAGATAGTAGCCATCATTAGTAATAGTAAGTGCCACATATTTTCCTTTTTTCGCATCATTAAATAGTTCATTAATCATCTTTGAACCATAACCTCGTCTTTGATATTCTTTCAATAAAACACATGAAACAACATAATTATAAGAAGATCTATTTACAAACATTCTAGGATTAACATATAAATCATTAACCATTATCCCATTGACAATAGCATCATATAATTCTTTTTTTATCGGAACTGAAACAAGATAGCCAACAGTCTCTCCATTATCATCAGTTAAAAAGAAAGCACTATGCTTTTCATTGTATCTTTTCAAGTACCAATTAAGATCTAAAATATTATTTTTATAAAATAATTTATCAATTTTTTGTATTTTTATTAGATTTTCTTTTGTTAAATTAACTTTCTCAATTCTCATATAAAACTTCTTTCCATTTTCCATTTTAATTAATTACATATAATCTTTTATTTTACATTTATATTATATCACTTGTGGTAATGATTAGTAAATTATTGCCACCGTAAATCACCAATTTACTAAAATAAAATCAAGTACCACCCCTTAAGACATTATTATAAATTAATCATACTGATTAACACGTAGCTCATTAAAATATTGACAAAACAAATTCCCGACTTCCGTAGATGTTTAGGTATAAAAAACACTGCAAACCTTTATTGCAAAAGGAAATGCAGTGTTTTAAATT
>CANRJI010000054.1 GCA_947630885.1 uncultured Bacilli bacterium | reverse complement strand
AGATTAAAAAAGCCGATTGACAAAGCCGGTTTGAAAAACCGACTTTGTCAACGGCCTGAAAGAGATGACCTCTTTTTTAATTTTTTGAAAAACTATTTTGTAGATAAGCTTTTTGGCATTTTAGGTTCGTCAAAGAACCAGAAAGTGCAAGCCTTTGAACCTACAGTTGCAGTTACTTCGCCAAGCCAAGATAAAAATGATGTTAACATTCTTTATTCCTCCTTCTTCCTTATATTTACCGAACTAACTACAAGAAACATTATAAGTTTTATAGTTATTATACGGTAGCTGAAACATCCTATACATTAAAGGATGAATCATCAAACTAGCATCCAAAATCCCCATAACTAAATAATTACTAATAACATTACCTCGAAAAGCAATAATGCATATAATAAATATTAAGCTATTTATAATTGATATAATCTTATATATTTTCCTTTTTTTCTCATTTAATAAAGGTCTTTTATAAGTATCTGCAGGTGCATACAAAATAATTGTTATAAATGATAGTATAGCTATGATCATTTTGACATATATATTAATATCCACATATTTGCAAAGAAGAGCGCCACCTATAAAAAATACAACTGATATTACATAGCATTGACTGCTCTTCTTTGCGTGCATACCAAAAGCTGTCGTGCGCAGTATATTATAAAAGAGTAGTATGAGAAAAACCTCTTTTATAATCCCAAGTATAAATGCAATCGAGAATATAACAATAGACTTAGTAAAAGTTATGTATAAAGCTTCTAGTCCATAGGAAATAACTTCTAGCTTTTCTTCGTCATAATCAGGATATTTTTTACTAATTCGTTTTATCGAATTATTTAAAAATTTTTCTTTCATTTTTTACCACGTTTAAATTATAGCATCATTATTAAGTCAAAAAACAAAATTTCCATAAATCAAAATGTTTAAATAAGATTCATCCAAATAATTATCTATTGGTTAACGCAAAAGAAAAATGAACATGGTAAAATTAACTTTTGCCACTTAATATTTTCTCCTTGTGATAATTATGAAAAAGTAGTATAATGAAATAGAGGTGATATTGCATGGAAACATATCAATATATAATTATCGTGGCGGTATTATTAATAATAGCCTTATCAATTGTAAAAATGAGTAAAAAAGATTTAAAATTTGAATTAAATAAATTAGTTGAACTTCTTGGTGGCAAGGAAAATATTCTTGATACTGAAGTTGATATGTCTAGATTTAAAGTAACTTTAAAAGATATAACGAAAGTAAATAAAGAAGGCATTCTTAAAATGGGAGCAAAAGGAGTTGTTGAAATCGATGATCAACTCAAAATTGTTTTAGGACCTGATGCTAAAAAATTAAAAAAATATATTGATGAATTAAAATAAAAAGAACTTTTTCAAAAAATGACAAAAAGTTCTTTTTTTCGACAAAATTCGACAAATCTCGACATTTAAGGAAGATATAATATACTTAATTAAAAAAAGAAGCAAGGTGATTTGATGAGTTTTTCATTAATTGAAAGTATTATATTAGACTTAATATTAATTTTATTTCCCTTATTACTATATCTCGTTTTGGTATGTCATCAAGAAGATAGTAGTAAATCAAGAAATAGCATCATATTAACAGTATGTCTTTTTACTTCACTATACTTATGTTTAAGATTTGGTTACATCAATCAAAATAGCAAAATAATGTTATTTTGTAATATCCCTATTGTTATCGCCTATCTGAAAAAAGATTCAGCCTTAGCAATCATATTATCTTTAATAAATATTATCTATTGCTATTTCATCTTTGATACCCTATATATTATCGCTATCATCAAATATGCTTCATACTTTATACTATATTCTTGTGCTGGAAGAAAAAAGTTAAGCATCGATGGCTTCATTCTTTGTATTGCCGTATTACAAGGCTTCTTCTTATCATTTGAATATTGTTTTCAAATTGCAAATATATCAATTAACAATTTCATCTTAATGATTGCTCTATCTTTTGCTTATTACTTTGCTACTTTCTTTTCTCTCTATATTTTTAAAATAATTGAGAGAGTAGAATCACTAAACAAGTCAATCAAAATTTTAGAAAAAGATAAGATGGTAAAGGAAGCTCTTTTCAAATTAACCCATGAAATTAAAAATCCTCTTGCTGTCTGTCAAGGATATTTAGATATGATTGATTTGGATAATCGCACCAAATCAGAAAAATATCTTTCCATCATGAGACAAGAAATAAGTCGAAGTTTAAATATTATAAGTGACTTTGTTGAATTTAATAAAATAAAGTTATCCAAAGAACAGATAGACTTGAGTTATTTTCTTGAAGACATATATGATTCTTTCAAGATCATAATCAATTCCAAAAATATAAAATTTTCCTATCGAGATAACCTTGAAGAAGATATTTATTTTTTGGGGGACTACGAAAGGTTAAAACAAGTAATTGTTAATCTTCTTAAGAATAGCCTAGAAGCCATTAAAGATAAAGGAAAAATAGATATTTATCCAATTATCCATAAAAAATATCTTGAAATAGTCATTGAAGATAATGGTATTGGTATGAATAAAGAAGACCTATCAAAATTGAAAGAAATGTTCTATACTACCAAAAAGAATGGAACAGGATTAGGTGTCTCTCTATCAAACGAAATAGTCGAAGCTCACCATGGAGAACTAATATATACTTCCGAACTAAATAAAGGAACCAAAGCCACGATTAAGCTTCCCTATGCCTAACGATGCAAAACTATGCATCGTTTTTAAATCTTTAAATTATTTGGCAAAAATGATATAATAATAGTAACATTAAACGGAGGAACTTATGGATGATATATTTACGAAAAGCTTTCCATCAATCGATTTACATGGATATGATGCCAATAGCGCTAAAGTAGCCACGAATGATTTCATTAACGATAGTTTAATCCTTAAAAATAGCCAAGTTTTAATAGTTCATGGAAAAGGAATGGGAATTGTTAAAAAAGCCGTTCATGAAGCCCTGCATCTGCGAAAAGAAGTTATCAAATATCACACAATGAATAGTAATGATGGTTGCACAATTGCCTATTTAAATATTGACAAGGAATAACCACTATGCTATAATAAAAAGCAATTTTAGGGAAGGTAACATATGCTTACGGAATTAAAAATAACTGAATTAATAAAAGAAATAAATAAAATTATCCAATATGTTATCATAACAATATTTTTATTAATTCTATGTCTCATAATTCTTATTGAGGAAGCATATCATATTTTCTAAATATAGGGAGGTTAATATGGAAAGTGGAAAAAAAATAAATTGGTTAAGTGTTTTTATTAGAGCCATTATAGTCTTTATATTTGCATTAATAATAATTTGGCTTGTTTCCAAAGCACTAAATACTGGTAAAAAGTCCAAAACATTTACTGATAACATAAACAACATGGAAACTGTTGCCATCGAGTATTTTAAAACAGTTGATTTACCATTAGAAAAAGGTAAGAGTATGAAAATTACTTTAGGAGAGTTAATTCAAAAGGAATTAATTGTTTCCGCAAATAGTGAAGAAGGAAAAACATGTGATACTAAGAAAAGTTACTCTGAAATTACGAGAGAAAAGTCCAAATACGTAGTAACGACTACTCTAGTATGTGGTAAAGAAAAAGACACAATAAAAAAAGACTTCTCGCTAAAAGATTGTCGAAACTGTAATGTTTCCAATCAAAATAATGAGCAATCAAATTCTGACAACAGTGATAATAACAATAGTAATAATAGCAACAATAGCAGTAGTACAACCGCAGTTACTTATTATGAATATGCCAAAGAAACAACCACTTATTCTAAATGGATGCGTGGTTCAAAAACTGGAACAAATATTGAGAATAGATATGAATACTATGGAATTGATTATGCAACATATTACACAGTAGGAGCTATCAAAAAAGGTGACAAGGAAGTAACCTATACCTTAAAATTAGACAAAGTTCCTAATAGTAAATATTATTTTACTACCATTGAAGAAGTTACTAACTATCTTTCAAAGGATAGTGTTTTATATCAGAAGAGAGATGGCGTTTCAACATCTAAAGGAATAAAATTAGAGTCGGAAATTACAGATATCGATAAATATGCTCTCAGAGAAAATAACTTTACATATAAATTATTACCATATTACCGTAAAGGTTCTTTCTATATTGATATAAAAATAACTTTAAATGAATTTAGTAATGTATCCGAATTTTACGATAGCAAATTAAAGGATGAATTTTATTTAATTCCTTTAAAAGTAAAAGTAAAATTTGCTTCTGACGAAATTAGCGACACTAAGCCAGAAGAATTATATGAAGCAATACCATACTATCGTTACATAATTACTAATCGAGATGTTATTTGGTCAACCGAAAGTTATGTTGAAGGATACACCAAAACAGGTAATACTAAAGTTGAATAATAAAAATAGAACTGCTACCAAAGTAGTTCTATTTTAATATTTTATCGACAATTCCATATTCTAATGCTTCATCACTGTCCATAAAATAATCTCTTTCCGTATCATTATTAATCGTATCTACATCTTTACCAGTTACAGAAGCTAAAATAAAATTAAGCTTTTTCTTTAACTTTAAAATCCTTTCCGCTGCAATTTTAATTTCTGTCGCTTGTCCTTGAACACCTCCAAGTGGCTGATGAATCATAACTTCTGCATTTGGAAGAATATATCTTTTCCCCATCTTTCCTGTTGCTAAGATAAAGGCCGCCATCGATGCTGCCATTCCCACACAAATTGTTGAAACATCGCTTTTAATAAAATTAATTGTATCATATATCGCCATTCCAGCGGTAATACTTCCACCTGGCGAATTAATATATAAACTAATATCATTATTATTTAAACTATCGAGGTAAAGAAGTTCTGCCACTATAACATTGGCACTATTATCCGTAATTTCTCCATTTAATATAATTATTCTATCTTTTAGTAGTCTTGAATAAATATCATAAGCTCTCTCTCCTATATCACTTTTTTCAATAACTGTTGGAATTAAATTCATAATATCACCTATAAAATAGTATAATATATAGGATGCTTTTATATACGAAAAAAAGGATGACAAAAAAAGCCTTTTTATGCTATAATTATATAATAAAGGAGGGGTACCTAATGGAAACAATTATTCTAAAGCTTGAAACTGGCGAGAAAAAAGAATTTATTAAAGGTATTAAGCTTAGAGAAATTATTGAAAAATTAAAAGATGAATACCCTTTAGGTATTGTTTTTGCCCGATATAATAATCGTATCATTGATGAAGAAGAAACTATTACCAAAAATGGAACACTATCATTATATGATATAAATACGATGGAGGGAAATAAAGTATATGAAAAAGGCTTAATCTATTTATTTGAAGTATGCGCTATGGAAGTTTTACCTAAAGACACTATCATATCCGTCAAATATTCCATCGATAAGGGCATATATTGTCAAATAAATAAAATAGTAACGCCAGAAGAACTTATCAAGATAAAAAAGTTAATAAAAGAAAAAGTAAGTAAAGAATTACCATTTATCAAAGTTGATACAACTAAGTCTGAAGCTATTTCATACTTTAAAAGTTCCGGTCGTGAAGATAAAGTAAAAATATTATTTTATAATAATTCTAATTACGTCACTTTGTACAAATTAGAAGATAACTACAATTACATCATAGGTAATCTCCCAAACAATACTAGAGTATTAAAATATTTCGATTTATCTTTAATTCAGGATAAAGGTATCGTTGTAAGAATGCCATCCATTTATGATAATGGCAAAGTAGTCAAGTATACTCATCATGAAAATTATTTTAATAGTTTGGAAGAATATTCAAATTGGGGCAATAACTTAAATATAAATAATTTAGGAGATTTAAATGATTATATAACTCATAATCGTGCCGGAGATATTATTCAGCTATCAGAAATAATGCAAGACTATAAATTACTAAGTATTGCAGAACAAATCGTTTTAAATAAAGATACATACCGAGTTATTTTACTTTCAGGGCCATCAAGTTCAGGAAAAACAACAACTTCTATGAAACTATCATTATACCTTAAAAGCCTAGGATTAAATCCAACTCATTTATCTATTGATGATTATTTCCTTAATAGAAGTGAAACTCCATTAGGCCCTAATGGAAAACCGGATTTTGAATCACTAAAAGCCGTGGATGTTGACTTGTTTGATAGTCAAGTAAGTAAAATATTAAAAGGACACAAGGTTATTGTTCCCACTTTTAACTTTGTTGAAGGTAAAAAAGAGTACAAAAGAACAGTTGAACTAAAAGAAAATGAAATATTGATAATTGAAGGTTTGCATGCATTAAATGATGAATTACTAACTAACATACCTAGAAGTAAAAAATTTAAAGTATACATAAGTCCCTTAACATTTTTAAATATAGATAACGATAACCGTATTAGTATGACAGACTTAAGACTATTAAGAAGAATAGTTAGAGATAATCGAACTCGTGGTTATGATCCGTCTATTACTTTAAATAATTGGCGAGATGTTCGCGATGGTGAAGAAAAATACGTTTTCCCATTTCAAGATAATGCAGATGTTATGTTTAATACAAGTTTAGCCTACGAATTAGCTGTTTTAAAGTCTTACGCTGAACCATTATTATATACTATAAGGCCTGATAATAATGAGTACGAAACGGCTAAACGTTTGCTTTCACTTCTTGATTATGTTCTTCCAATACCTAGTGAAGATGTTCCAAAAACATCAATATTACGAGAGTTTATTGGAGGAAGTTATTTTGAACAATAACAACTATTGTAAATAATTCTAATTTATGTTAAAATTAAATCAAGATAAAGAACATCTGGTAAATGTCAATAGGTAAAATTAAAAAGTTTTAGATAT
>CANRJI010000053.1 GCA_947630885.1 uncultured Bacilli bacterium | reverse complement strand
TGCATACAAAATATCAAAACATAATGATAACAAACTTGTAGTAGACACTTTAAATGAAGCAATAGCAAAGGAAAAAGATGTACATGGACTTATCATTCACAGTGATCAAGGATTCCAATATACATCTTATGAATACAAAGCAATCTGTGAGTCTAATGGTATTACAATCTCTATGGCAAGAAAAGGCACACCAATAGATGATTCACCGATTGAGAGTTGGCACTCTCTCCTTAAAAAGGAAACTTTGTATAACAATAATATCACATCTTTAGAAGAATATCAAAAGCTAGTAGAAGAATGGATAGAATTTTATAATACAACGAGAATTAAAGGAAAGAAAGTTAATAAAAAGAAAGGATATAAGAAAAATGATAAATAATAATGAATTATTATATAAAATGGAAACAGTGATTGAATACTTAAAGAATCATGGTGGATATGATTATGAATTATATAATAGATTATGTCCAGGTATGGGAGAACCAGATTCGAATATAGTTGAATATGCAGAAGATTGTTTGGAACTTATAAACGAATTAATTGACATAGTTGATAACAAACAAAGGCAAGCTTTGTTTGAAGAAATATTATAAGTATATAATAAAAATCAAGGGTCTAGATGAACTCACTTCGTTCGCCCCTTGATTTTTACTTTAGCCTTTTTTATGGTGTCTCCTATTTGGGGTTCACATCAATTTAAACCAAGTTTTTATAATTTAAATTTTTTAGGAACCGGATCATATTTATATACTTTTTTAGTAAAAAAACCACATCTTAATAATCTTTTAATACCTAAATATAGTCCTTTAATTAATCCATGAGTATTTAAAGATTCGATCATATAATTAGAACAAGTTGGAATAAACTTACAACTATCGTGACTTTTAAAAGGAATCTCTTGATATTTTTTAATAAGTTTTATAATTAAATTTTTCATCTAAATCACGAGTATATTTTAACATAGTTCCCTTTATTTAGCAACGGAATTAGATAGTGTACTGATACGGTTTAATCTTTCTAGAGATACAATAAAACTACGAGAATCAGCAATAATAGTACCCAATACCTCAAAGTTAGTTATTATCTTATCATAGTAACTATATATTAAAAGAATTGTACCTATCTCAATATTTCCGACACTGACAAGGTAAACAGCATAGAAAATAATAGCATATCTAGTTGCTTCGACGACACCTAAAACAAAATAAATGATAGCCTGAATAGTAACATTATACTTATAATTAGAGCGTAAATAAGTTCGGTTATCCTTATTAAATAAATTTGTGGCACTTGTAACATCATTTTTCTTATTAGTAATTGATGAATATAGTTTGTGGAGCATAATCGTTTTCATGTCGAGAGCATTTTTTCTTTTCAAGTTTAATTCTTGAACAATTCTTCCTGCTTTCCAATACAAAATAAGCATAATTAAAGATACGACAATTGTAGCAAAAAAGATAAGAAAATTAAAACTTAAAAAGTACGCATAGATAATAAAAAATTCAATAATTTGAAGAATTCTTGTAACGAGATTACCTAAAAAATTACAAATAATATCGATATCATTATTTAAAATATTAGTGTATTCTCCCAAATTAATCTTATTAATATTTTTTGTTTCCGATATCGTAAGAGATGTATATTCCGTATATAATTTATTATAAAATTTATACCATGTTTTTTGATTTAAATAAGACCATAAATAATAAAAAATCGATAGAAGTAGAGTAATAATAATTAGATAGTATCCAACTTTATAATTAGCATCTGTTACTTCATTGATAGTATTACTCCAAAAAACCGGAATAATTAAAGCAAGGCCTTGAATAAAAAGAGAAGTAATTATTTTATAAATTACTTCTTTCTTTGAACTTTTTATTATCTTTTTCGTTTGTTGGAACATTCTATTCCTCCTTTATGATAGCAATGTCCCCGTTTTCAATATTATTTTGACGAGCCTCGTCTTTATTTATATGCAAAGACCAAGCAAAATTATCGGCAATTTTGATATGAACATCATTTAATACTAGATTTTTTATTTTGACGGAAACAATTTGATCATTGTAATAGCCTTCAGCATCTCTAGTATTAATATGGATGTGTCGATTAGCAATTATACATATATTTGGTTTAGTTACTTCACCTTTTGGACCAATGATTGTTATTGTCTCAGAGTTATCTAAATCGCCAGAATTACGAATTGGCGGATTAATTCCTAAATAGTCCTTATCCTCTTCGAGAACTTCAACCTGCGTATAATCTCTTATTGGACCGACAATTCGAACATTTTCTTTGATATTTTTTGCCGTCTTAAGTGTTACCGTCTCAGTAGTGGCAAATTGTCCTGGTTGATCGAGATAATTACGAGGTGTCAATTTATAATCTTTACCAAAAAGAGTATCGACGTCTTCCTTTGTTAAATGAACGTGTCTATTAGATACACCAACTCGAATATTCATAATATCACCTAAAATTATTATATTTTTATCTTTAAACAATGTAAATGTTTTTAAAAATAATTTGACATTTTTTTTAGTTATAGTGTCAAAAGTTAGACATATATTTTATTGAGAGGATGATATTATGAATAATGGCTATTATCAAAATCCGGTTTTCCCCGGTGTTGGATTAAGTGGAAATACAGTTCCAAATCAGCAAAGCGTTCCAAGTTACGAACAGAGTCAAACGACAATGGTTCCTATGACCGCGGAGCAATCTTATATTGAAAATATTCTAAGACTTAATAAAGGCAAAAAAGCCCGCTTTCACATAACAGTACCTGGATCAAAAGAATGGCAAGATCGAGTCTTTGATGGCATTATCGAACAAGCGGGAAGAGATCATATAATCGTATCTAATCCTTCGACTGGAGAATGGTATTTGATACTGATGATATATCTTGATTTTGTTACCTTTGAGGAACCAATTAATTTTATTAAAGACTTTACATAAAATAATACACATCTGTATTATTTTTTACTTTCGAGACTAAATATAAATTTATTCTTGAAAACACTAATGACTTTTGATATAATTTATCTAGGATGTGATAACAATGGAAGTATTAATGATTATTATTTTTATTGTTGTGGTAATTATATCTGTAATTTCAATTTTTTATGCTTCGACATATAATAAATTTCAAGATTACATTATTAGAATTAACGAAGTAGAGAGTATGATAGATACTAATCTAAGAGAAAAGTATGACCTATTAAATAGAGTAATACCTATTATTAAAAGTTCAATTCCTAAAGATAAAGAAATATTTGAAGAAATAGTTAAACTTCGAAGTAGAAAATTAGGTAATTTTGAATTATATCGAATATTAGAAAGAACTTCGGCAGAACTTAATGCTCTCAAAGAAGAATTTCCGGATATCGAAAAAAGTACTGAAGTGAAAAAAATACGAAATGAAATAACCGATATTGATGAAAAACTCGATAATGAAATAGATTACTATAATGAAAATATTAGTATTTATAATAGCTTATTAAAAAAATTTCCATCAAATGTTGTAGCCCTTTTCTGTAAATATAAAGAAAAACTATACTTTGATCGAAAAGATATGAGTGATGATGACTATGAGGACTTTAAACTCTAGTCTTTTTATTTTGTTATAATAGTAATAAGAAAATCAACAGTAAGAAAAAAGTAAAATAGGTAAGTAGCTTCTTGTGGAATTAGTCTTATAACTTTATCGAAAAAAGGCTTAAGAACGTAAGTGACAAGTAAGCCTAAAATACCCCAAATGGGAACTAATTCGAGACAAATATATTTACCAAAATTATACTTTTTGTTTGTATAATCCCACATATCAATTCCAAAAATAAGATGACATAAATGGCCACATACCAATTCGGTCAATGTAAGAATGATAGCATAAACCAAAAAGGCTAAAATAATTTTTAAAAACTTATTAATATGAATTTTATCTAAAAAGTATTTATTAATTAATAAAAGGATAACTGTTCCTGCCCCATAGACGAGAGTTACAGGACCAAATAAAACGCCACTAGCTTTAAAACTAGTATTTTTATAAAGAGTACTTTCCATAATAAAACCTAAAACCGAATATAATAAAAAAGAGTTTAAATAGTACATACAATCACCATTTATATGTTATCTATTTAAACTTTTTTTATGCGAAAATCAATTTCTTTTATATTATTTTTTCTAAGAAAATCGTTAGTTCTCGAAAAAGGTTTACTTCCAAAAAAGCCATAATTACAGGAAAAAGGGGATGGATGCGAAGACTCGATAACAAGATGTTTAGGATTAGTTATCAATCTCTTTTTACTTTTAGCAAAATTACCCCACAAAATAAAGACGACAGGAGTATCTTTTTCATTTACTTTACTTATAATAGCATCTGTAAATTCTTCCCAACCAAGATTTTTATGAGAAGCCGGTTTATCTTTTTCAACCGTAAGAACCGAGTTTAAAAGTAAAACACCTTCTTTAGCCCAACAAGTCAAATCACCAGTTGAAGCAATTGGAATTGCTAAATCACTATTAAGTTCCTTATAAATATTTTGAAGTGACGGAGGAAGCTTTATTCCCTCGCTAACAGAAAAAGCAAGACCGTTCGCTTCTCCTACACCATGATAAGGATCTTGACCTAAAATTACAACTTTAACGTCATCGTAGTCAGTTAAAGATAAAGCTCTTAAAATATAATTTTTAGGAGGAAAGATAGGCCTTTCCCTATATGCTTTATTAATATAGAAAACAATTTTTTTAAAATAATCTTTTTGATATTCTTCTTCTAATACTTTATCCCATTTATTACCTACTAAATACATACTACTCTCCTTCTGTTTGATAAGTTTCAGGACAATTACCATCTGCCGAATTTGACTGTATCTGATAACTTATTTTAACATTTTGAACATCATTTTCATCCGTAACAACATCTCTAATTTTGGTAATGATAATTGAACAATTACTTATATCAACATTATCCTGTGGATTAATTACTTTCTTAGTACCATTTTCATCAGTAGCATCTAAAAGTCCAACATCCGCAAGTGTTCCCACTGTCGTCGTAATTGTATTATTGTTAATTTGACAAGCAAAACCACCATATTTATCACGATTAGATAAATCGCCATATTCACATTCCTCATAGTAAGTTTGCGACGCCGTTACAATATTATTAAGAAGAATATGATAAGAAGATTCTTCACTTTGATCCAAAATATTTAATACATAAGGTACGACTATAACTCCCAGTAATCCAATAATAACGATAACGACAAGTAGTTCAATAAGTGTGAAACCTTTCTTATTCATAAGTATCACCTGTAATTATTATAGCAAATTTGTGAAAAAAAAGATATTATTTAATATGATTTACAATCATTTTTCTTCGTATTTGTCGCGAGCCAAAATTATATCGTCACCTATTTTCGATATTTGTTTCCAATCTAATTCATATTCTTCTTTAGGAGCAAGTCTTCGTGAACGTCTCTCTTCTAAAATTAATGATTTAATAGTTCCATTTGTATCAACGATAACATCAATAATAATTCCTAATCTTTTTCCCGTTGTCACATTTATAATTTCTTTCGTTTGCAAATCTGATAATCTCATTTATATCACCTATAAAATTATATGAATTAAAAAAAAAGGAAGACTAATTTTGATTAATTAATCTTCGGCATTTATTCTTTTTACCATTATCTTTATACTTTTTATAACTTTCGTAAATATAAGCATTCATGTATTCAAGATGTCTCTCAATATCTTTAACCAAAGCAATTTGATTTCTAGCACGGTCAAGATTATGTTTTTCGTATTTTATTTTAAAGTAAGTATCACCATTTATATAGTCATTTAAAAATCTAATAGCAAGTTCAAGTGTAATTATTCTTATAGATTCTCCCATTAAAGATAATTCCTCATAAGTAATGTATGGTGCCATTTCACTCAAATAACCATCAGTATATTTTTTAAATAACTCAAGGTCAATATGAACTTTATCTAAGTCTGTTTCATCTTCGAAAGCCGTCGATGAAGTTGATCTAATGCCATCACCATAATCGAAGAGCATACTTCCTGGCATAACCGTATCTAAATCGATAACCGCAAGAAAATCACCAGTATCTTTGTTCATTAAAACGTTGTTAACTTTAGTATCATTATGTGTAACACGGTAAGGAACTTCATCAGTTCCAAGTTCGCTTGTTATAAGTGACACAATATCTTCTCTCATTAAGATAAAAACAATTTCGGGAGCAACTTCTAAGGCTCGTCCCTCAGAATCAATTTTAATATCATCAATTAATTTTTTATATCTTACATCAGTACTATGAAAATCTTTAATAGTTTCTGTTAATCTACTCATTGGATAATTTCTTAAAAGTTTTTGAAAATTGCCAAAAGCCTTTCCTGTATTATAGACAATTTCTGGATCGACAGAGCAATCATACGATATAGCATTATCAATATATTCATAAATGCGATAATAACTGCGTTCTTCTCTTTCTTCAACATAACAAAGTGACTTACCTTCTTTTGTTTTAACAACCTCGAGAACTTGATGTGTTGAATCTTCTTCTTTCATAAGTTGTCTTTTAAGGTAACCAGTTACATTTTCAATGTTTTTCATAAGTTTATATGGTTCTGGAAAAACATTGGTATTTATCTTTTGAACTAAGTATTTGCAGTTATCTCCACTAGGCGTTTCAACCGTTACAACATAAGTACTATTAATATTTCCTGTATTATTAGGCTCAATTTTTATTAATTTTCCATCAATATTAAATTTATTAATTATTTCTTCAATCATTTAAAACCACCCAATAATATTATACACAATTAATTCTTTAATTTCTAGTTATTTAATAGATTTTTTGTTTTTTTATAATACATAGTGACCCCCCCTATATTTAGATAATCTTTTAATAATATGTTAAAATATATGGTCAGAT
>CANRJI010000052.1 GCA_947630885.1 uncultured Bacilli bacterium | reverse complement strand
TCTGATGATGGCTCTTTTTATTAACTAAAAATAGCGTTAGTGATTTTTACTCACCAACACTATTTATTATAGAACCAAAAGTTTATTTATTATTTGTCATTTTCTTATTGTGTTCTTGTAGTAGGGGAAGAGAAGATTTAAAAGATATTCCTAGCGAAGAACAAATTGATGATGGTTATATAGAAATAGTACCATTAAATGCAGAAAAATATATTGAATTGCTTGCGGATGATGAAGTTATTTTATCAGAGGGAGAAATTTTCTCATATAATCAAAAAATTATGACAAAGACTAATTCTTTATATGATATTAATAATATGGAAAATTTATCTATTGATGACATAAGAAATTATATTACGAAATATCAAATACCAAATCTTCCTCAATATGATACAGAGAGAGAAGTTACTAATGATGATATTGTAAGAATTAAAAAAAATTGTAATTTAGATAATATAACTGGTAATATTAGAAAAGGAATTATTATTAAAAGGACTAATTTAAAGTCGTTTCCGACAACAATGCACTTTTATAATGTTTTAGGAAGTGATAATTTTGATAATCTTCAAGAAACAGAAGTTCATGTTAATACGGGCGCTTTAATACTGCATGAAAGTTTAGATAAGGTATGGAAGTTTGTCATTGTTCCTAATTATGCGGGATGGGTATTATCTTCTGATATTGCTTATGCTAGTGATGAAGAATATGATTATTTTGTTAATAGTAATTCATTCGGTATTATAACGGATGCTCTTATTGAAATAGATGATACGTTTCTCGATATGAGTGTTAAACTTCCATATTTAAAAGCTAGTGAAGATGGTTATCATTTTGATTTACCAATAAAAGATGAAAATGGTAATGTAATGAGAAAAGAAATTGTTATAACGAGAGATAAAGCTCATATTGGTTATTTACCTTATACAAAGAGAAATGTTTATATTGAAGCATTTAAATATGAAGGTATGAATTATAGCTGGGGAGGAATGGATAGAGGAGTAGATTGTTCTAGTTTTGTTTCTAATGTATATAGAACTTTTGGTTTTAATTTTCCTCGAAATACTTCTGATCAAAAAGAAGTACTAGAAAATATTACTTATATGAATAATATGTCTAATGAAGAAAAATTAGAAACAATTAACAATGAAGACTTTCCATCGCTTCTTTATCAGCCGGGACACGTTATGATATATTTAGGTAAAATAGATGGTGTAAACTATATTATTCACTCTTCGGGTAGTGAAATGAAAGTTACAGAATCGGTTCTTGATAATTCGTCATATTTAAATAAAATTGATAGGGTTATTAGTGCCAAATAAAGGTAAAGTTTTTAAAAAGACTATGAAAAAAAAGAAAAATGTACTATAATAAATAGTAGGTGATAGATAATGCATTCATACGTAGTAGAATATTTAAATGAAAATGAATTTAGAAAAAAAGAAAGATCTTTAAAAAAATATAATATGCTCGCATACAAAAATTTGATTTTTGATTGTGTACCGGAACTTAGAAATGGTAATATGCAAGGAATATTGGTATCAAAAAATAGTAAAGAAGGAATTTTAAAGTATGAATATAAACTTCCTACTGATCACATGTTTTCTAAAGTTCATGGTGATATTGTTCTTCACTATACGGTATATGAAAATCAAAAACTTGTCATGTTAGATACTATTACACCAGAAGAAATATTAAGTGAAGGTCATCAAAAAGAACTTACAACTTATAAAGGTGTCATGGTATCAAAAAGTCATGCTGAAAGAGATATGTTTAAAATTAATTTACTAAATAGTATTAATAAAAATGGATTTCTTAATAATAAAGTACTTATTATTGGGGGAGCTATATTATTAATTGCAGTAATAGTAGGATTAATATTTATCTTAAAATAAAAAGACGTTCAATTTGAACGCTTTTTATATTTCACGATAATCTTCAGCGTGTTTATAAGGATCATTTGGATCAATTCGGTCAACAAAGAGGATACCATCCAAATGATCAAGTTCATGTTGGAAGGCAATAGCTAAGTCTTCACGAACACGATATCTTATTAATTCTCCATTTTCGTTATATCCTTCGACGGTAACTCTAGCGTGACGAGGTACAATTCCATCAACTTCACGATTGACACTTAAACAGCCTTCGCCTTCGCCAGCATATATCATTTCTTCGGAATAAGAAATAACTTTAGGATTAATTAAAACATAATCTTCAAATTTTCCTTCTTCTCTTTCATAGCAAACGACAAAGAAGCGTTTATTGATACCGAGTTGTGGTGCGGCAAGACCCATACCTGGTCTTAAATGATACTTCTTAGAATATTTTTCTATTTGAGAATACCTTAGATGCTTTAACATTTCGGGTATAATATTTTTATATTCATTGCATAAAGGAAATCTTACTTCTGTATTTTCTGCTCTTAAATGTGGATCTTTTTCATCGAGTATATCTTCTGTTCTAAGCATAAAATCATCCCTTTCTAACGCTATTATTTTATCACAAAATGAAAAAAAAGGGAATACTTTTCCCTTAAGTTAGTTATGCGATAACTCTTGTGCCTATGATAATAACTAATAATATAAATAATACTAGTATAATAGCGGCACTATAACCATAGCCACCACCATTATATCCGTATCCATATGAAGGATAGTAGTTGCCAGTATTTCCGCATCCGCATCCACAGCCACTATTACCATATCCTCCAGAGTATCCACCGTAATAATACATATATATACCTCCTTTACGATATCTAATATAGTTTACTCGAAAACTATTTTTTTGACATTATATTTTGCCTAAAAAATTAAATTTATCTTTTAAAAGTATGCTAATGAAAAATCTGTTCAATGTGGTTGTATTAATAAGAGAGGAGTATTTAGTAAATAATAAAACTATTTTGAATCTTAAATTTGAAAAAAATGGTAATTTTAGATGAAAAAAATTTAATAGCCATTTACAAAATAATAAAATTATGATATATTGATTTCGTAAGTTATTCAATGAAAGGAGCGTGATTAAGATGAAGAATTTACAAATTATACATAATGCAGAATTGATCGCGACTCCTAAATTATACTATATTTAGGCGTATTCTTTTAGATTACAAAATTAATTCTGCATAATGCAGAATTTTTTTGTTGGGAGGATATAAATAAAGTGATAATGAAATTGAATATGGATGATTGTGAGGCTTTAACTATTACAAATGATATTGCTAATATGAATATCTATTCTAATTACTTAGGAAGTGATAGAATATTATGAGAAATATAGAATTAGTAATTCCAAGATTAAAAGAATATTCTTATGAGCAGAAATTAGAAAGTGATCCTAAAACAATGAGTTATAATGCCGGATATGAAGTATCATATTCTGGATATCATTACGATACTGGTTGCATTGACTTTTTTGAAGATATGTGGATAGAAACTTATGAGAAAAGGAAGAAAGAAAATAGGTATTTTGCATATATCAAAGATTGGGATATTAATGAATATGTTGGATATGTCAATTATCATTATAATAAAAATGATGATATTTATGAATGTGGTATTGTAATTGAAGATAAATATCGAGGAAATGGTTACGCTAAACCTGCTTTAAAACTTTTAGTAAGAGAAGCTTCGAGAAATGGGGCTCATTATCTTTATGATACTTTTGAAAAAGATAGGGAAAAAGCCTTAAAAACATTTACGGATATTGGCTTTGAAATATATAAGGAAACGACTTGGAAAAAATTTAATAAATCAGTAAAGGGTGTAATTGTTCGAATTAAAACAGATAAATGTTCTCCAAATATCTCTAATTTAAAAACGATAGATGATGTTTTAACTTTTATGAAAGATAATATTAGATATGGATGGTTAGATACATCAAATGAAATACATGTTGGAAATATGAAAAACTTTCGAAGAATATACAGGACTTCCACTATCGAGGAAATATTAGAATATAATATTGGTACTTGTATCGAACAAGTTAAACTAATGAACTTCCTTTTAAATAAGATGAACATTAAAAATAAAATGTTTGCTACTAGAATATATGAAGCAAATGATTTTAATAGACTAGATGAAGAAGAACATATGCACTGTTTTATTCTTTGCTATATTAATAATAAAGTATATCATATAGAACATCCTAACTTTCAAAAGATTGGTATTTATGAATATAAAACAGAAAAAGATGCTCTAACTAGTATTAACAGTTATTATATTAACTTATCCGGAGGGGTAGCTAGGCCAATTACAGAATTTTATGATGTAAAAGCTAATCTTTCTTTTAAAGAATTTAATAATTATATAAATGACTTAAACATAACTTTTAGAAAGTTACGGGATAGTAAAGATGATTATTTAAAATTATTTACTTGGTGTAAAAATAAGTTTGTATATGAATGGTTTGAACAAAGAATTTTATCATATGATGAAATTGTTAAGAAATATAAAAATAAGTTAGCGAGTCGCAAGCAAAAATTATATATTATTAATTCAAATGGTAAAGATATTGGCTTAGTACAAATTTATAAATTTAATAATAATTTAGATATAGATCTTAATAAATATAAAAATATCTATGAATATGATTTATTTATTGGGGAAGAAGGTTATTCAAATAGGGGAATAGGTAAAAAGATTATTCTTAGTATAAATGATAAAATATACGAAGAAGAAGATGCTGACGCGATAATACTTAGACCTTTTAAGAGAAATATACGGGCTATTAAATGTTATGAAAAGTGTGGTTATGGAGAAATATTTTCTTATAAAGATATAGATACAATAGGAAATGAAGAAGAGACGATAGTGTTATTAAATAAAAAAAGAGGTAATTATGGAGAAAAATATTTTAATAATTGGAGCTTCGAGAAGTGGGAAGACGACACTAGCAAAGAAATTAGTTAAAGAAAAAGGATATAGTTTGGTTTCGATTGACGACCTTATAAGCGGGTTTGAAGCGTATCCTGAACTTAATATAAGACATGATGATAATGATATATTAACTTCAACTAATTTAGCACCTTTTTTGATTAAATTCTTTACTGAAATATCAGAAGGCAATACTTTTTATGATGGATTACTAACTTTTTCGAAATATAGATTAACGAAGGAGGATTATTTTAATAGTGAAAATAATTGAATACGAAGATAAATATTTAGAAGATGTCAAAGATTTATTAGTGGAATTAGAAGAATATATTGTGTCAATTGATAAAGATGAACTTGATAGAGTACATCCCAAGTACCGAGAAAAAATGGCAGTTTTAGATTTAAATGAAGTTAAAAATAATAAGGGTAAATGTTATATTGCAGTTGAAGAAGATAAAGCTATAGGATTAATTATGGGCTGTATTTTTCCATATGATGAATATGATTATTTAGATTATAAATGTCCTAGTAGAGGCGAAATAACGGAATTAATTGTTTCTAAAAATGTACGAAGTAAGGGTATAGGAAATATGCTGATGGATAAAATGGAAGAATATTTTAAATCAATTGGCTGCGAATATATTTTGGTCGATGTTTTTGCTTATAATGAAAATGCGATTAAATTTTATGATAAAAAGGGATATCATCCGAGAATGCATTCAAGCATAAAAAAATTGGGGGGTTAGTATGACATTTAAAGAATTTTATATATCGGATAAAAGTGGTAAAAGTAACTGTGTAATAAGAAGTTTATGTAAGATTTTAAATAAAAAATATATGATGTTTGTAGTGATTTATGTTTAGTTACAGAAAAATTAAAATGTGATTCATTTAACGATATACTAGTATTTGAAAAATATATGGAAGAAAATAATATTTTTAAAATTAATTGTGATAAAGATGTTAAAGTTAGAAATTTAAAAATAGATAATGGAGCATATGTTGTATTTTGTTGTAATAAAAAAGATTACTATCATATGGTTCCAATTATTAATAACATTATTTATGATAAGAATTCTGATTGTATGGATTTATATGTCATATCAGTTTATAGAAAAAGATAAAATATATAAAGTCTGCTATTCGGAAACTTAAGAACTTTAATTTGAAGTTCTTTTTTCGTTTGTATAAGGAAGAAAGATGACTTTACTGAATAAAAATGATTAAATTGCATATTTTTTAGTGGGTGATAAGATGAAAAAAATATTAATAATATTATCAATCTTTCTTTTTATTCCAATTGTCAAAGGAGAAGAAGCTACTGATTTGGCACCAAATGCTAAGTCGGCAATTATGATTGAAGCATCAACGGGTGAAATTCTCTTTCAAAAAAATGCTAATGAGAAACTTGCACCGGCTTCAATGACAAAAATGATGAGTATGCTTCTTATTATGGAAGAAATTGAAAAGGGTAATTTAAAGTGGGATGAAATGATCACGGCATCGGAAAATGCTTCTAGTATGGGCGGTAGTCAAATCTTTTTAAAGGCTGGAGAAAAAATGACAGTTACCGAAATGTTAAAAGGTATTGCTATTGCATCTGGGAATGATGCGACAGTTGCTATGGCTGAAAGAATTGCGGGTACTGAAGAAGCATTTGTCAAGAAAATGAATGAAAAAGCAAAGGAATTAGGTTTAAAAAATACTAATTTTGTAACGGCAACAGGACTTGATGCTGACAATCATTATTCTAGTGCTTACGATATGGCTTTAATTGCTAAAGAACTAGTTAAACATGAAAAAATTCTTGAATTTACTGGTACTTATGAAGATTATCTTCGAACTAATACAACTAGTCCTTTTTGGCTAGTTAATACTAACCGTTTAGTTCGCTTTTATAGTGGCGTCGATGGATTAAAGACTGGTTTTACTGATACAGCAGGGTACTGTCTTACAGCAACGGCAAAAAAAGATAATATGAGATTAATTACGGTTGTCATGGCTGAACCTGATACTAATAAAAGAAGTACTGATACAACAAAAATGCTTGATTATGGTTTTAATATTTATATGGTAAGAAGTATTATTGATGAAAATACAATTGTCGGTCAAGCAAAGGT
>CANRJI010000051.1 GCA_947630885.1 uncultured Bacilli bacterium | reverse complement strand
AAAAAAAAGACATACCGCTACATATCCACCTCTTAAGATATTTAAATGATATAAAAGAACACTCATGCAAGCAAATATTCTAATTATATCAATATCTCGATAATATTTATCATTCCTTCTCATATCTATACCTCATTAAAAGTATATTACAAAACATCCTAAAAGTAAATTAAAAAAGAACCAATGTTCTTTTTCCAGGCCGTTGACAAAGTCGGTTTTTCAAACCGGCTTTGTCAATCGGCTTTTTTAATCTCCCACTTTAGTACTAAAAAAAGAGTGAATTTGAATTTTTAATATCAAATAACACTCAATTTTTAACTTTCTCTTCCACTTTTAGAATTTTCAAATTTTGGTTTTTACTAAAAATGTAGTTTGTCAACAGTCTGAAAAAAGAACCAATGTTCTTTTTCTATATTACTCTTCTCACATCTAGTATTGGCATAATATAAAGATTAGTTACAACAATACCAACATTCTCATTAAGAGCATGAACTAATTGACCATTTCCAATATAGATCGATACGTGACATATCACACCATCATAGCCAGAAAAGACTAAATCGCCAGGCATAATATTATCTAAACCAACACTTATACCCGAATAAGATTGTTCTGGAGCACTTCTTGGAAGATATATTCCATAAGTACCATAGATAATTTGTGTAAAGCCTGAACAATCAGTACCATTTGTAAGTGAATTACCACCATAGACATAAGGATAACCCACAAACTGCATAGCATAGTTTATTATTTGATTAGAAAGAGTAGCATTATAAGGAATACTAATTACTTCTTGGACCGCTATTTCTGTAGTACTATCAGTTTCCTCTTTTGCCCTCTCTTCTTCTTCTTTTTCTTCCGTTTCTTTCTCTTCGTCATTTTCCTCTTCTTCTACTAATTTAGCAAGTGGAATAGATAACATTTCTTCTGTAATATCTGCCTTACTTTTTATTTCTCTAAATGTAAATAACTCGTTACTCAAAACAATATCTTGTTCGCTCCCCTTTATTTGACAATCGTAAAATGCATAACATAAAGTTCCTAAAAGTAGAACCAATGCTGCAAATTCCATTTTATGCGTTTTCACTTTTACACCTCTTATTTTTTAGCGGACAGTGTTTATCTTAACATAAATGGTATTATTTGTCAAACCAAAAATTATAAGCCCTTATTTTATAAGGGCTTAAACCATTTTAAATTTTCTTTCCATTATAGATAATTAAGTTATGTTGCGCTCTCGTACAAGTAACATAATATAAGTATTTATCACTATCTAAATATGGATTATCATAATCATTATAACTAATTACCGAATCAAATTCCAATCCTTTAGCCACATAAGATGGAACAACAACCAAATCCCTCTTAATATGACCATATCCATCAATAAGCATAATATCATAATTATCTTTAAGTAAATCATATACCATTTCAGCTTCTTGATCATTTTTAGTAATAATGGCAATCGACTTTGATACCGCTTTCAAGTTATTAATATCTTTCATAAAATCATCTTTAGTTGGTTTAGTTCTAAAGATAATATCACTAGCTTTTTGATTTCTAATCGTCGTAACATGATTAAGTCCTAATATCTTATTCGTATAATCAATAATTTTATCAGTTGAACGATATGTCTTTGTAAGAGTAATATATTTAGAAGAATCAAAAACATCTTTAAGTTCTTCTAATGAACTATATTTATAATAAGGATTAATTGTCTGATTAGTATCTCCTAAAATAGTATAATTTGCTGTTTTAAATGTTCTCTTAATAATTAAATACTGAAGTTTATTATAGTCTTGTGCTTCATCAATAACAACTTCTTTAATAATATGATTAGTATTAAATCCTACTAGTAAACTCTTTAAATATAAGAATAGACAAGCATCTTCATAATATAAATATTTATCATCAATCTTATCTTTATATTTAGCATATTTACTAGTAAAGAAATCATTAAATAATTTCTTTAAATCAAGTTTAATATTTAAATTCTCTTTTAATATTTTCTCAATACTAGGTACATACTTAAGATTACCTTTATAATTATTATTAGCAATTCTCTTAGCTATTTCTTTTATTCTTTCAAAAAGAGGAAAATTATCATATTTATATTTTAACATCTGATTCAATTCATCAATTTCAATTTCAATAAAATCATCAAATTCAAATTTCTTAACAAAAGTTATTTTATCAAGTAAATCTTTAACATAATCATCAATATCTTTAATTATCTCATCAGATTGTTTATATTTCACAAGTTCATAATTAGATACCTGTTTTTTATAATATCTCGATATAAAATCAGTAAAATTTTCAATATCTTTATATTCATTAATATTTTGACATAACAAATCATAAAAAGTCATACTATAAGTATTATCTTCTCCCAGTTCAGGCAAGACATTCGATATATATTCTGCGAAAACTTTATTAGGAGTAAATACAACCACATTATTAGAATTTAAATTAGGAATTCGATATAACAAAAAAGCAATACGATGAAGAGCCACACTCGTTTTACCAGAACCCGCTATTCCTTCGACAATTAGATTCTTATCTTCCGTATTTCTAATTACCTTATTCTGTTCTTCCTGAATAGTATTAACAATGTTTTTCATTTTATCAGTTGATTCTTCCGCAAGAACTTCCTGAAGAAGACTATCACTTATATTCAAATCATTATCAAAAATATTTTTAAGTTCCGCATTTTCAATAATATATTGTCTCTTTCTCGTTATCTCTCCACTAACCTTACCCATAGGTGCTTCATAGTAAGCTGGTCCAGTCTCAAAATCATAAAACATACTACATATAGGACTACGCCAATCATGAACATAATAATTAAGTTTATCTTCAACATGCGTAATACCAATATAGATATCACTTTCTTCTCCATCTTCTTTAAATCTAATCGAACCAAAATATGGCTTATTTTGTACTCTAAATAACTTTTGTAAATAATTACCCTTACCTTGCATAATCTGTACTTGCATATCAGATTCAATCATCATACTACGCATTTCATTAGGATCCATTTCTGCATGACTATCCCAAATAAACTTTTTAAACTCTAATACCTTGGTATCATCATCATATAGTTCCTGCCCCAAACTAGAAATCTTCTTTCGAACCAAACTAACAGTTTCATTTAAATAGTTTCGCTCTTTCTCAAATTCTTCTCTCGATATCTTCATTATACACCTCCATTAACACGACAAAAAACTACAATCTATGTAGTTTTACTATCAAGAATAAAATATTTTTTGCAAATGTCTCTATAATTGTATTATATTTTAAACCTTTTGTCAATCATATTTTTTATGTTAACATCAAACACATTAATTTTTATTTTCAATTAAATAACTATCTACCTCAAAATAATTATTTTCCATTATACATCTTCAATTTATATTAAAATATCTTTAGTGTAACATTAGATGGAAGATTGGCTTCATAATTTGGATAATCAGTGTTAGTTCCTTTAAACTTTTCATATGTCGTAGAATTAGCTGGTACCTCAACAGTTATAGATAGTTCTGTACCACCTAGTACAGAACTTGCCACACTTACTTCAGTTGAATTAATTCTAATTGTACCTGTTAAACTTGTACAACCTTGAAAGGTAACTTGCATATTTGTCACGCTTTCGGGTATTACCGGAGCATTTGCTAAACTTGTACAACCATAAAAGGTACCGAACATATCCGTCACACTTCCTGGTATCTCGGGAGCTGTTTCTAATCTTCTACAACCAGAAAAGGTATAAGACATATCTGTCACACTTCCTGGTATCTCGGGAGCTGTTTCTAAACTTGTGCAGTGCTGAAAAGTTCCATACATATTTGTCACACTTCCTGGTATCTCGGGAGCTGTTTCTAAACTTGCACAATATGCAAAGGTATTAGCCATATTTGTCACGCTTTCGGGTATTACCGGAGCATTTGCTAAATTTGTACAACCATTAAAGGTACCCTGCATATCTGTCACGCTTCCTGGTATCTCGGGAGCTGTTTCTAATCTTCTGCAACCAGAAAAGGTATTAGCCATAGTTGTCACGCTTACAGGTATTACTGGTGCATTTACTAAATTTGTGCACCCTTCAAAGGTATAAGACATATTTGTCACGCTTGCGGGTATTACTGGTGCATTTACTAAATTTGTGCACCCTTCAAATGTATAAGACATATTTGTCACTCCTTCCGGTATTCCTGTAACACTAACTAAATTTGTACAATATGCAAAGGCCATATTCATATCATTATTTTGATAATTAATTCCTTTTTCAAGAACTACATCTGTTATTATTTCATTATTATAAAATGCTTGAGTACCCACAATAACATTATATTTTTTGTTATCAATTTCATATGTTGAAGCAATATCTACAGTAGGTGATTCACCATTATATTTCTGTAGTAGAATAGTATCTTCAGATAATTCATATGTAAAATCAGTGTATGGTGTATATGAAGGAGCTTCTGCTTGTTCTATCGTGCAACTCATATCAAAATCAAATTCTTGCCCTGACATTGATATAGGATTATCACCTTCTTCTCCATCTATCCATAAATATAATATAAATTCATTATCTTCATTATAATTTAATACTTCATTGTTAATAAAATCAATAGTTTCATTAACATTTTTTTCTCCAAAGTTACCGCTTCCGTAAATAGTATCTGTTTTTGTATTTATAAGTTCATACTTAAATGTACTATCTTTTAAATCATTTAAACTGTTAATTTGAAGTTTCCAAGATACTTTTCCATATTCAGACATTTGCTGATTAGCATTAAGTCTTATTATTCTCCCATTTTCTTTAGCATTTGTAGGCACTAAACTTACATTATTATCAGATATTAAAGAACATGAACCAGTGCCACTTGATACGGCAACGTCGATAGTAGATTCATCACCTGTCCATGCAAAATAAGCATAGGTAAAACCTAAAACTAATATTGCTACTATAGATAATGTTGAAAGTAATACTATTAATTTCTTTTTATTCCATTCCATATCCTATTACCACCTATACTAAGTATAAACTATAATCCTTAATTATGCAAGTATTTAAAATAATCTTTACATAGTAAAAAAGGACAGAAACATCTGTTCTTTTTAGTGTCTTGGTTTAAAAATTAAAGCCAAGACAAACGATAAGAATAAAGCAACAGATATTCCGGCCGAAGTTAAATTAAATATTCCAAAAGCAAGACCTAATGTTCCAATATCGGAAGCCATATCCATAGCACCATGAATAAGTAGATGACCAAAAGAAGTAATTGGAATAAGAGCACCTGCTCCCGCATATAAAACAATTTTATCGTAGATACCAAAAATATCTAAAGCGGCCCCTATAACGACAAATAAACTTGTCACATGACCGGGAGTTAATTTAGTATTATCGAGAATTAACTGTGATACCATACAAACTAAACCACAGAAAAGAAAAGCATAAACGTACATCATATAATTATCAGTAAGCATTATTCAGCCTCCAAACTTATAGCATTAGCCATACTTGGTATCGATTCTTTTTGAAAAGTAAAGGTTGGCGAGAAAACCGCACCCGTTGGAACAACTAAAACTTTTTTAAATGTCCCTTTTAACATTTCTTTATATATATAACCAAAAACTGTCAATCCCGATGACACTGGTCCCGATGCTCCTGCAAAAACAGGTTGTTTTTCTCTATCATAAAGTAAAACACCACAGTCATCATAGTTAGATCCAAGTTCTAAATTATATTTTGTCATCATGTAATCACGAAGTATTTCTTTTCCATAAACTCCTAAATCACCTGTTACAATTAAGTCATAATAACTTAAATCCCTTTTCGTATCTTTTAAATGATTATAAATAACATCTCCTGCTGCTGGAGCCATAACTGCGCCCATATGATTGACATCTGTTACTCCTAAATCTACTACTTTACCAATAGTGGCACTTTCTACTTTTACTTTACTTTTATTATTTGTTAAAAGCACCGATACCGCACCAGTCGCGGTAAATGTTGCTGTTTTAGGCTTAGGTGTTCCATATTCTGTTGGATTACGGAATTGTTTTTCCGCAACCATATTATGGCTTGAAGTAGATACCATAACTTTTTTAGCCATCTTGCTTTCGACAAAAGTACTTCCTAATAATAATCCTTCTCCTAAAGTAGCGCATGCTTCAAAAATACCGACAAAAGGAATATTAAAATCTCGAGCCATGTAGTCTGATGCCGCAATTTGATTTTGTAAATCACCTGAAATTAATAAATCAATATCTTCTTCTTTCAATTTATTTTTCTTAAGTAAATTATTATTAGCTTCTTTTAAAAGATGAACTTCAGCTTTTTCCCAAGATTTTTCTCCAAAATACAAATCTTTTTCATATTTCTTATCAAAATATTTGGTAAGAGGTCCATCATTTTCATAATTACCACATACCGTATAAGCGTCTTCCACATAAACATTATGATATTTCGTTGTCATCTTCTATCCTCCCATCACTAGTAACCTAATAAGTCCAAAGAAGTAAACCGCTACTACTCCATATAAAATAACAGTACCAGCTAATTTAAAAATATTAGCCCCTATTCCTAAAACCAAACCTTCATTTTTATATTCTAAAGCGGCCGAAGTCATAGAATGAGCAAAGCCCGTTATCGGTATAATAAGTGCTGACCTAACTTTAGCTACTGCAACATCAAATACTCCTAAAGCTGTCAAAATTGAAGCAATAGCAATAAGAGTCAAAATAACTAATACTCCTGCTTCTTTTCTTGGCATATCAAGCCATAGAGCATAACATCTAAGTAATAGTTCTGATACTGCTCCAAGAGCACCACCAACAAAAAAAGATACTAAAGCATTGACAAGTTTATCAGGCTTTGGTGTATTACTATCAACTATTTTCTTATATTTTTCCTTATCCATATTAACCACACATTCCTTTCACTTTGTTCAAGGCACACATAGTCATGAAAACTTGAACAAAATTTATTTTAT
>CANRJI010000050.1 GCA_947630885.1 uncultured Bacilli bacterium | reverse complement strand
ATTTTATGTTTTTTAAAAAAATAAAAAACACATTATTGCTTTCGCTTCTTTTACTTAGTATTCCCCACTTTGCTCTAGCCTATTCAGACTATATCATCGCCGGTGGCGAAAATATTGGCATTGAACTAAACTCATCTGGTGTCATTATCGTTGGAACTTACGATGTCGGAAGTATCAATCCTGCCAAAAAAGCTGGACTCCAAAATGGCGATAAAATAATTAAAGTAAACAATCAACAAGTTGCAAATATTGAAGAGATGCTTAATATAATCGAAGAATTACCCGATAAAGAAAATATAACTCTTACCTTTATTCGTGGAACTAAAGAAAAAGAAACTACTCTCTCTCTTAGCAAGGATGAAAATAATGTTTATAAGACAGGATTATATGTAAAAGATAATATAACCGGTGTCGGAACTCTTACATATATCGATCCTAATACCAAATTATTTGGAGCACTTGGCCACGAAATAATCGAAAAAAGTACCGGTCAAAGATTAGAAATAAAAGATGGAAAAATATATAGTTCCACTGTCACTGGAGTAACCAGAAGTGATGTCGGAAAACCTGGAGAAAAAAATGCTCGTTATGATAGTAGTAAGACCTTTGGTAACGTATTTGAAAATACAACTCATGGTATCTTCGGTAATTATACCAGTACTATTCCAAATAAAAAACTGTACAAAGTAGCATCCATTGATGAAGTAAAACCAGGTAATGCTAAAATATTAACCGTTGTTGAAGGAAGTAATATCGAAGAATTTGATATAAATATTCTAAAAGTAAATAAAGATAGTACCATCGATAAAAACTTTCTCTTCGAAGTAACCGATCAAAAATTATTAAATTTATCGGGTGGTATCGTTCAAGGTATGAGTGGTTCTCCAATTATTCAAGATGAAAATATTATTGGCGCCGTAACTCATGTTGTCATAGATGATCCAACTAAAGGCTACGGTATTTCCATAGTTAAAATGCTAGAAGAAGCGGAAAATTAAAAAAGATCATAGCGATCTTTTTTCTTTTAAACTCCAAAATTATTTCCTCTTCGTCGTAAAATCCATTTC
Source organism: uncultured Bacilli bacterium (assembly GCA_947630885.1). Lineage (GTDB taxonomy): Bacteria > Bacillota_I > Bacilli_A > RF39 > UBA660 > CAG-302. The sequence continues at coordinate 6,606 of CANRJI010000050.1, read as the reverse complement.
CTCATAAAATCAAAAGGAATAATACTAATCGATATAATTAATACCAAGAAGAATTCTCTAATTTCTAATCTAGCCGTATCAAAGAAAGAAAGATTAGCATAAATAATAAAAATTTGAACAATAAAGATAAACATAATAATCAAAATAAACGGATAATTTTCTTTTAAATGAGCAAAAATATTTAACCGATGTGTTCTAGCATTAAATGAATTAAAGACCGTAAGAAAGATAAACAGCGTAAAGAAAGCGGTCATTAAATGATTCTTATCTTGAAATAATTTAATAACAAAAGGAGCCTTTAAAAAAATTAACGATAACGTAAGCATAAATGTTCCCGAAGTAATAATTTCTTCAAACATATATTTATTAATAATATTTTCATCTTTTTTCTTTGGTTTTTCCATCATATATTCCGTTCTAGGAACTTCATAAGAAAAAGCAAGACCAGCGAGAGTATCCATAACCATATTTATCCATAACATTTGAATAACTGTAATCGGTGTTGGAATACCGATAAAAGGACCAATCAAAGCCAGCATAACCGCAGCTATATTGACTGTAAGCTGAAAAATAATAAATTTACGAATATTTTTAAAAGTCGTTCTTCCATAGAGAATAGCTTTTGATATCGACATAATATTATCATCTAAAATAACAATATCCGAGGCTTCTTTAGCAACTTCCGTGCCACTTCCCATCGCAAATGATACATCTGCCTTTTTAAGAGCAATTGAGTCGTTTACTCCGTCTCCCGTCATTCCTGTTACTAGTCCAAGTTCTTTCGTAAGTTTAACTAATCTCTGTTTGTCTTCTGGCATAGCACGAGCTACTACTTTCAAATTCGTAATTATTTTTTTAACTTGTTCATCAGTCATTTTCTCTAATTCTGCCGAAGTAATAATAATATCTTTATCACTATTTACGATGCCTACTTCTTTAGCAATACTAAGAGCTGTACTTTTAGAGTCTCCCGTTACCATAACAATATCAATTCCCGCACTTTTAATCAATTTAACCCCATCATACGCTTCACTTCTTATTTCATCTTTAAGAAAAATCAGACCAATTAACGTGCTTCTTCGCAAACTATCGATTGGATAAATACTCTCCGACATAGCAATAGCAATAGCTCTAAGTCCATGATTTGTCTTTTCTTCAATATACTTAAATAACTTGTCCTTATTTAGATAAGTACTTTTTCCCTCAGCATTAATATAATTATTACAGTATTTAATAATGCGGTCGGGAGCTCCTTTAATAAGTTTAATTTTCTTATCCTTTTTTTCAATAATCGAAACAGCATATTTATTTGTACTATTAAATAAAATTTTATCAATAATTTTAATCTTTTCATCTTTTCTTTTATTAGCAAAAGATAAAAGAGCCTTATCTGTTAAATTACCTCCAATAATTTTATTTGTCATGCTATCATACTCAGCTTCATTATTATAAATAATAGCATCTGTTAAAATCGTAAGATAATTAGAAGAAATTTCACTAACATGATGATATTCCGTTAAATTACCAAGGACAATATCAGATACCTCCATTTTACCTTTCGTAATCGTTCCCGTTTTATCAGTAAACAAAATATTCAAAGAACCCGCTGTCTCAATTCCTACCATCTTTCTAACTAAAACATTATCTTTAAGCATCTTTTTCGAATTAGTTGATAAGACAAGCGTTATCATCATTGGAAGTCCTTCCGGTACCGACATTACTAAAACCGAAACTGCAAGTGTCATAGCTTCAAGAACGTAAGATAGAAAAACATTTATCGTCATCGTACTTTTAATTACTTGAAAGTCAAACCCATTGACAATAAAAATCTTTGAAACCAAATAAGAAAGAGCAATCAATATCGCTGCAATATAACCAATTTTACTTATTATTTTAGCTAGATTAGTAAGTCTTAATTTAAGAGGAGAAGAATCTTCTTCTTCCGTCAAAACTTTAGCCATCTTTCCATATAAAGTATTCATTCCAACTTTTGTAACCAATACTTCCCCTTCTCCATCATATATTGTCGTTCCTTTATAAACCTTATTTTCTTCACTTATAATATTAATATCATTCGTATATTTTTTATATACCTCTTTTGCCTCGCCATTTAAAGAAGATTCATCCGCGGATAATTTACCCTTAATTAAAATTCCATCCGCTGCTACCCTATCTCCACTCGTAAGTAAAATAATGTCGCCGACAACCACTTCATCAATAGGAATTTCCGTAATTTTTCTTTCTCTTCGAACCCGAATATTAATTTTTGAAGATTCTTCTTGCATTGCCTGAAAAGCTTTATTTGAACCATATTCACTAACTGCTGATATAAGTGAAGCAACAAGAATAGCCATAACGATACCAATCGTTTCAAAATAATCAAAATCACGAAAGAGAAAAATTGTCTTAATAGCAAGAGCAATAAGTAGAATCTTAATAATAGGATCTCCTAACGTTTCGAGAAACAAACTAAAAAAAGTATTTTTATTTTTACCACTTATACTATTATTACCATATTTTTTACGTGATTGCTTAACTTCTTCATTACTTAGACCATTAGTATTAAACATAAGTTCCTCCTTACATTTAAATACTACTTACCATCATAATCATTTAGAAGAAGTTTTTATAGACAAAAAAAGACTATTTTTCATAGCCTCCTTATTCACTAACAGTAAAATCTTCAAGTTTACCATTTTCTAACATAATCTTATTTACTTTTTCACTGACTTTATTTAATTTATCAGAGCACTCCTTAGCAAGTTTCATTGCCTCAGTATATTTATTAATTGCATCATCTAGAGGAACTTCTCCGCTCTCGAGTTCTTTAACAATTTCTTCGAGAAGTCTAATCTTATCTTCAAAAGTCATTTCATTATTTTCTTTAGCCATTATTTTCACCTACCTCAATTATTTTACTAGATATAGTACCATCTTTTAAAGTAATTGTAACCAGTTCATCTTTCTTTATTTTCTTAATACTCGATAGTACTTTATCATCTTTCTTAATTATTGCATAACCCCTATTTAAAGTATTTAATGGATTTAATACTTCTAGTTTAGATATCATATGCTGAAGTTTTTGTTCACTAAATTTAAATAAAACCGTTGGGTTATTCAAGATATAACTATTTTTTAAAGTATAAAGTCTAATCTTATTTTGATCAACTACTTTTGTAACTGCTTTGACAAGATTATCAATTAACATATCTAATTTCTGTTCTTTAACCTCATACATAGTAAGTGGTCTAGTTAAAATATAACAATTTTTTAATGTTTCCAGTCTTTGATAATTATTGGCAACAATATTATTTAAAGCAGTATAACTGCGCGAGATTGCACTATCTAAATAAGTAATTATCGTATTAATATCCGGAACTGCAAGTTCACCAGCCGCCGTTGGAGTCGGTGCGCGTAAGTCCGCTACATAGTCAGATATGGTAATATCAATTTCATGACCAACTGCTGATATAACAGGAATTTCTGAATCATAGATGGCTCTTGCCACTATTTCTTCATTAAAAGGCCATAAATCTTCAATTGATCCACCACCACGACCGACAATCAAAGTATCGATATGATATATATCTTTAACCTCATTAGCCCATTTAATTTTCTTAGCAATATCAAACGCTGCTTCTTCACCTTGAACTAGTGCTGGAAAAAGAATCGTCTCGCAAACTGGATACCTTCTCCTAATCGTTGTCAAAATATCTTTAATCGCAGCTCCTGTCGGAGACGTTACAATGCCGATAACTTTAGGTATTCTTCTAATTTTTTTCTTTTTATCTTTATCAAATAAACCTTCCGAAGATAATTTTTTCTTTAGTTCTTCAAAAGCAACATATAGAGCCCCAACCCCATCTGGCATCATATCTTCGACATATATCTGATAAGAGCCTGATGCTTCATAGACATCAATTTTACCAGTTACTAAGACTTTCATACCATCGTAAGGAACAAATTTTAAATTTTTATTATTAAAAGAAAACATAACAGCCGCAATACGACTATTCTCATCTTTTAAAGTAAAATAATAATGTCCTCGTGAATGGGCTTTAAAATTAGATATTTCACCTTTTAAATATACTCTTTTTAATAAAAGATCATCATTTAAAAGTTCCTTAATATACTTATTTACCTCAGTAATAGTAATATAGTTACTACTGTTCATTGTCTTCCCTCTCGTGATATATTTTATCGAGAACACCATTAATCATTTTCACTACTTTATCATCAGAAAATTTCTTAGCAAGCTCAATTGCTTCATTAATACAAACTAAATCAGGAGTATCTGTATATATAAGCTCATAAGTAGCAATTCGAAGAATCGCTTGATCAGTTAATCCCAATCTTTCAATACTCCAGTTTTCTAAATATTTTGAAACATAATTATCAATATCTTTAATATTTAATATGACACCATTAACAATACCATCTAAAAAAGGCATATCAATTTTTTTATGTTCGTCCGCTGGCATACTATCAGTTACTTCTCTAATTACATCAGTAACTTCATAATTAATTTTATTTTTTTGATATAAAAAAATTTGATAGAGGACAGTCATTGCTTTCTCTCTCGTCATCGTTCTACTAGCCATAAATACACCTCCTTATCATTTTACCATAAAAAAAGAATATTTAAAATATCTTCTTTTTAATTTTTAATTATTTGTCGGTTTAATAAATGTAAGTTTTTTATGCCTTTCTAAATCATCTGTCAAAATAGACGATAAATCAATATCATACTTTTCATAAAAAGATTCAATTACAAATCCATCTTTAGAACCATATATTTCTTCATAATAATCATCTTGCAGCATCAAATGGCAAGAGCGAAAAATATCTAAAGAACTAATTACATGACCCATTATCGTATCAATATCATCTTCCATTTTATCAATTTTCTATATACTTAATATTGCACTTTCTAGTTTCCATTTAATAAAGGATTTCTTTAAATAAGCAAAATATTTAGCATCTATTCCAGAAAGATCCGCCATCGTGTCCGCAGTCAAATAAAGGCTTTTTTCTGTTTGCATATTATTATCAATTAATCTTTTCTCCGTCTCTATATTAGATAATACAATGTGAAAATATTTATTAGCTAAAAGTACAAAATTCGTATTTACATTTCTTTCATTACTGATATCTTCATCTAAAAATGAGAAAAACATCAAACTATATTCATTTTCAATAAGATTTAAAGCTTTCCATAAATTTTCAGCATTCATCGGAACTATTTTTAACCAAGTAGGAAACGTTGTATTAATAGGTTCTCCTATCATGCTTAAACGATATAAAACACGTCTGGGAATCTGCTCATTAAAAGGATTATCGCTATCGATAATAATTTTTTTAGGATTTTTCGTTAAAATTTTTCGTATATCTTTCTTTTCTTGTACTGATAACTCTTTAATAAAGTTTTCTTCCCTTTCAACAATTCTTTTTAAATCTTCTATTGTATAAGAAAAAATAACGTCATAAATATCTTTCTTTTCATCTTGTCTCATTCTATCTAATACGTATATGTGTCCAATTATTTCCACATAATCATGTTCAATTTTAGCAAGCTTTAAAATTTTATCATAAGACATTATTTCCCTCCCATATTTATTATAAATTATCTTTTTTAATTCTAATCTTTTTATGGCGCTCTCGATCCATTTTCGTCACTTTCACTGGGTCAATATCAAGTCCTTCAAAACCAATCTTCTGTTCTCCAGTTTCTTCTAGTATACTATCCATAATTAATTGATATTGTTCTTCATTAAGTAAAAGAAGTGCCGCTCGCAAATAATTAAGTCGAACAATACTTGCGCTCCTTTCAATATCAGCATTGTCGTTCGTTTTAATTTTTGTAACTTGTCCGTTTATTATATCCTTTATTCGATATCTTGCTTCTGTCAATTTCAATTGATCAAATAAATCACTATCAATGTCATTCAATGAAGAAATTGCATCCGAATTTAAGTATAGTGAAACATCAGTATGCATACCATCTTTTATAAGACTTCTCTCTGCACTATTTTCACCAATAAAAATGTTACGATACTTAAATAGAGTCAAAAAAGTCAAAGCATCTCGTTTCTTTTCTTTCTTAATATCTTCATCCATAAAAGATAGAAAAAGTAGTAAAAACTCTGAATCAATAAGTGATTTAGCAAGTTTCGCCTGTTTTTCTGACTTTTCCATAATATCTCTCAAAGGCATAGGAAGCATTTTTCCTAAAAACATAGACTGCAAAACTTTACTTTCTCCTATTTCTTCTAGCCTATTATAAGTTCTCTCAGGTATATCTTTCTTAAAAACAGAGTCAGGAAAAGATGAAACAAGCCTACCCTTCATCTTAACTAATTTATCTTGCATTTTACTATTTTCTTTTATATTTAAACTATTTATAAGTGTTTCTTCCTGATTTAATAATTCCGATAATCTGCCTAAAATTACATTAAATGAAATACTGTTATTTTGCTTTTTCAATTCTTCCGTCAATAAAGCTTCATAACATACACCAATTTCAAATTCTATTTTAAGAAGCTCATTTAATTTCTTTTCCATTATATCCTCCAACTATCTTATTTAATATTTAATTTCTATTACTCA
>CANRJI010000049.1 GCA_947630885.1 uncultured Bacilli bacterium | reverse complement strand
GACCCGTTTTTTTATTTCATTAAGTTCTAGTGCTAGTTCTTTGCTGTGATTTAATATAAGTTCATATCTGTGATATTTATTCTAACTAATAGTGATTCTAACAAACCATTTCCTTCTAATTCTTGAAATGAATCATTTTGTTTAACTTTAAACGGACTGTTCTCAAATAAAACTATACTCCAGTTAATCTTAATTTTTTTGATGCTTCATTCTACACCATTAATCCAAATTGTCTTGCAAAAACAATTCTTGAACCTTGTAATAAATATTTTGGTTTTGTGTATATTAGTCTCATTTTTATTGCCTCCAATTCTTTGTCGCATATTATATAAAAAAGACTAAGATATGCAAATTAATAAGTCATCTTAGTCTAAATTTATATGTAAATATCAACAAATATTGGCTCTTTTAACCTTACTTACATTCAGGTATTTCATCACTATACCTTACTAAATCATCTTTTGTAATGATTATACGGGGTTAAAAGACATCAATATCACTCTTTACTCTTGCATCCCAGACTTGATTGCAGCTTGGGCTGCAGCAAGTCTAGCAATAGGTACACGATATGGTGAGCAAGATACATAGTCTAAACCAACATTATGACAGAACTCAACAGATGTAGGTTCACCACCATGTTCGCCACAGATACCTAATTTAAGATTACTTCTTGTACTTCTGCCCTTTTCAGCAGCCATTTTAATTAATGCTCCAACACCTGTTTGATCTAATTTAGCAAATGGATCAATTTCATAAATCTTATTTTGATAATAAGCATCTAAGAATTTACCGGCATCATCTCTTGAAAAACCAAAGGTCATTTGTGTTAAGTCATTAGTTCCAAATGAGAAGAATTCAGCTTCTTTAGCTATTTCATCAGCAGTAAGAGCTGCTCTTGGAATTTCAATCATCGTACCAATATGATATTCCATATCAGAATGTTTTTCTTCTTTAACTTTCTCGGCTGTTTCAACAACAATATCTTTAACGAACTTAAGTTCTTTGACTTCTCCAACAAGAGGTATCATTATTTCAGGAACAATATTGTAACCATCTTCCTCTTTTACTTCAATAGCGGCTTCCATAAGAGCTCTTGTCTGCATACGAGCAATTTCTGGATAAGTAACAGCAAGACGACATCCACGATGACCCATCATTGGATTAAACTCATGTAATTCAGCACATTTATTTTTAAGATGTTCAACAGTTACACCCATATCTTTAGCTAAAGCTTTGATATCTTCTTCTTCCGTAGGTAAAAATTCATGAAGTGGTGGGTCTAAATATCTAACTGTCATAGGTAATCCTTTAAGTTCTTTATACATAGCTTTAAAGTCACCTTTTTGGAATGGGATAAGTTCATTTAGAGCCTTTTCACGTTCTTCAACTGTTTCTGATAATATCATTTTTCTAATTTTTGGTATTCTATCTTCTTCGAAGAACATATGCTCTGTACGGCATAGTCCAATTCCTTCGGCACCTAACTCAACAGCTTTCTTTGTGTCTCTTGGATTGTCAGCATTAGTACGAACTTTTAAAGTACGATACTCGTCAGCCCATTCCATGATACGACCAAAGTCACCACTTACAGTTGCTTCATTAGTTGGAACATCTCCTTTATATATTTTACCAGTATTACCATCTAAAGAAATATAGTCTCCTTCGTGGAAAGTATATCCACCTAGAGTAAACTCACCTGCTTCTTCATTAATTGTAATAGCACCACAACCGGCAACACAGCAAGTTCCCATACCACGAGCAACAACAGCAGCATGTGATGTTCTTCCACCTCTAACGGTAAGAATACCTTGAGAAGCAACCATTCCTTCAATATCTTCAGGTGTTGTTTCAAGACGAACAAGAACAACTCTTTCACCATTGCCACCTTTACCAAGCTCTTTTGCTCTTTCGGCAGTAAATACTACTTTACCAGCAGCAGCACCAGGAGAAGCAGGAAGGGCTTCACCAATTTCTTCAGCTTCTTTTAAGGCTTTAGGATCAAATGTTGGATGAAGTAACTGATCTAAACTTTTAGCATCGATACGCATTACAGCTTCTTCAGTAGTAATCATGCCTTCATCAACTAAATCACAAGCAATCTTGATGGCAGCATGAGCAGTTCTCTTACCATTTCTCGTTTGTAAGAAATATAGTTTCCCTTCTTGAATTGTAAATTCCATATCTTGCATATCACGATAATGCTCTTCAAGCTTATTAGCAAGACGCATAAATTCTTCATAACATTCTGGTAAATCTTCTTTTAATTTTGTAATTGGTTCAGGAGTTCTTACACCCGCAACTACATCCTCTCCTTGAGCGTTGATAAGATATTCACCATAAATACCTTTTTCACCAGTAGCAGGGTCTCTCGTAAAGGCAACACCTGTTCCAGAAGTATCACCCATATTCCCAAATACCATTGACTGGATATTAACAGCGGTTCCCCAATCACCTGGAATATCATTCATACGACGATAAACGATAGCTCTTGGATTATCCCATGAACGGAATACAGCTTTAACAGCTCCCATTAATTGTTCTTTTGGATCTTGTGGGAACTCTTCTCCATTCATATGGTCACTGTATACTTTCTTAAATCTTTTAACTAATTCTTTTAAATCGTCAACATTAAGTTCAGTATCGTATTTAACTCCTTTTTCTTTTTTCAATTCATCGATAATTTTTTCAAAGAAAGATTTGTTAACTTCCATAACTACATCAGAATACATTTGAATAAATCTTCGATATGAATCATAAGCAAAACGTGGATTGTTGGTTTTCTTTGCAAATCCTTCAACTGAAACATCATTTAATCCTAAGTTAAGGATAGTATCCATCATTCCTGGCATCGAAGCTCTTGCACCACTTCTTACTGATACAAGTAATGGCTCTTCATTATCGCCAAATTTTTTGCCCATAACTTTTTCTAATTCTTCGAGATATTTAAAGATTTCATCTTGAATTTCTTTAGATATTTCTTTTCCATTTTCATAATAATTGGTACAGGCTTCAGTAGTAACTGTAAATCCTTGAGGAATAGGAAGTCCTAAGTTAGTCATTTCTGCTAAGTTAGCACCTTTACCACCAAGTAAGTTACGCATGTCTTTATTTCCTTCTTTAAAGGCATATACATATTTTGTCATTTCTTTCATCTCCTCACTCTAATATAATAACAAAAACAAAATAAAAAGACAACATTTTTTGCCTTTTTATTAGTTACTTGACGATTAATTTGCAGTGGTTTATTGGAAGAAAGCAAATATTTACTTCAAAGTTAACGTTTACTTATTTAAAAAAGTAATTTAACGAAAAGATAAAAATTAAAAGCCCTAAACAAGGGCTTTGAAAATTTAAAATAATTTTAACGTTTGCTAAATTGTGGAGCACGTCTTGCAGCCTTTAAGCCATACTTCTTTCTTTCTTTAACTCTTGGATCTCTTGTAACAAATCCATTAGCTTTAAGAATTTTGCGATATGAATCTTCATTGGCTTCATTTTCTTTATCGTATTCAAGTAAAGCTCTTGTAATACCAAGCCTGATAGCACCAGTTTGTCCTGAAAAGCCACCACCTGTTACATCAGCATTAACATCAAATGCTGTTTCATTTTTAGTAACAACTAAAGGTTGCATTAAGTCCATAACTAATACTTCGTATGGCATATATTCATGAACATCTTTACCATTTACTGTTACTTTACCTTTACCAGGGGTTAATGTAACTTTGGCAATAGAGCCTTTACGACGACCAGTTCCATAAAAACTTCTTTTTTCTTTAGCCATTATTTATTACCTCCTAGTTCTAATTTTTTAGGTTGTTGTGCCATATGTGGATGTTCTTCTCCAGCATAAACAAATAATTTTTTATACATTTGTCTACCAAGACGATTGTGTGGTAGCATTCCTTCAACTGCTCTTTCAACCATTTCAACTGGATACTTTTCACGCATTTCTTTAGCAGTTCTTTCTCTTAGGCCACCAACATATCTTGAATGGTCATAATACATTTTATCTTCTAATTTGTTACCAGTTAAAGCAACACTACTAGCATTAACAATGATAACGTAATCACCGCAGTCAACATGAGGTGTATATGTTACTTTGTGTTTTCCTCTTAAAATAACAGCAGCTTTACTAGCTACACGACCAAGTGGCATATCTTTGGCATCAAGAACATACCAAGATCTTGTAACTTTTTCTTTTGACTCCATATAAGTGTCTTTCATTTTATTCTCCTTCATATTTTATAATTTGTCTTTGGCTATTTAAATGGTCCCAATATCTAAATAACCTCCAACGCAATGTACCGATTATGATTTTATTATAAAAATATGTTTTTGTCAAGAATTTATGAAGAATTTACATTGAACTATAATGAAAAAATTATTTCTTTATTACGAAAAAGAAATAATTTAGAAATATTTTTATTCAACAGTTACTGATTTAGCTAAATTTCGTGGTTTATCAATGTCACATTTTTTTAGGTTAGCAACTGTATAAGCAAGCATTTGCATAGGAACAATAACGGTAAGAGGATTAATAACATCACTAATATCATCAACCATTATTTTTGCATCAGAAAAATTATCATCTTCGATATTGGTTATAGCCACTATTTTAGCTCCGCGAGCGGAAACTTCTTTCAAATTACTAATTGTCTTATCGCTAATGTTTTTATCAGTAACAACAGCAATTACACCAAAATCTTCATCAATCAAAGAAATACTACCATGTTTTAATTCACCTGCTTGAAAGGCTTCGCTATGAATATACGATATTTCTTTTAATTTAAGACTTCCCTCCATAGATAAGAAAAAGTCAATACCTCTTCCTAAATAGAAAACATGGTCTTTATTTACAAACATTTTGGCAATTTTGGTATAGTCAAATTCATTTATGTATTTGGTAATAAGATTAGGAAGTAATTTTAAATCTTCAATAATTTTTTTCTCTTCTCTAATACCTTTAATAGCTAAAAATAATAGTAATATAACCTGTGCTAAATAAGCCTTTGTCGTCGCAACAGCAATTTCGATACCTGCTTCGATATATAAAACATGATCAGCTTCTCTTGCTATCGATGAATCATGGCGATTGACAATAGCAAGGGTATCAGAGCCATTTTCTTTGGCAATTTTGAGAGCAGCAAGAGTATCGGCAGTTTCACCAGATTGTGATATTAAAATAACTAAAGTATCTTTATTAAAGAAATTCTTTTGATAACGGTATTCCGAAGCAAAATGGACACTTACAGGAATGTTTTTAAACTTTTCAATGTAATACTTACCTATTTGTCCCGCAAAAGATGCTGAACCACAAGCAACAATATCAATTCTTTGATATTTAGTTATATCATATATATCTTTGATATGATTATTCTCGGTATGAAGTGATAGAAGTTTTTTGACAACATCGCTTTCTTCATTAATTTCTTTTAGCATAAAATGATCGAAGCCATTTTTACTAATTGTCTCATCAGCAAGAGAAAAAATGCGAGGATTTTTGGTTATTTCTTCTTTGGCTTTATTATAAAATGTAACTTTATCTTTATTTAACACAACTATGTCATAATTATCAAGAACAACGTATTTTGTCGTAACATGAGCTATCGCAGGTATGTCACTTGCTAAAATATTTTCGCCATTCCCCAAACCGACAATTAAAGGGCTATCTTTACGAAGAGCATAAATTGTGTCTAAATTGTCAGAGTTTAAAATGGCTAAAGCATAACTTCCTTTTAAAGCTTCACTTGCTTTACTTAAAGTTTCAACCATATTGTTACTTTCTTTATATAAAGAATCAATCACAGCTGCTGCTACCTCGGTATCGGTCTCTGATATAAAATGATAGCCTTCTTCAATTAATTTTCTTTTGAGAACATCATAATTTTCAATAATTCCATTATGAACTAAAGTTATCTTACCTTGATGATGAGGGTGAGAATTGATATCGTCTGCCCTTCCATGAGTTGCCCACCTTGTATGGGAAATACCTATAGTTGTATCTTCATCATAAGATAAATGTTCATCAAGATTATTTATTGGTCCTGATTTCTTTATCGTTTTTACTTTTTTGTCTTTTACATATGCAATACCAGAAGAATCATAGCCACGATATTCAAGTGACTTTAATCCAGTCATAATTTTTGGTATTGCTTTTGTTTTGCCAGCATATCCGACGATGCCACACATAATTTAAACCTCCATTAAAGTTATGAGCTTTTTCCTATCTAACTTTATTACATTATAACAAACTTATATTTTTTTGTAAATGTCTTTTAAGAAACATTGTCGTTCTGTTCGAGAAAGGATTTAAAATTGACAGCGATATCATGAGGTAAAATTTCTTCTAATTCTTCAATACTTGCTTCACGCATTTTAGTTATAGTCTTATATTTCTTTAGTAACCTATTTTTACGGACCTCACCAACGCCATCAATATTATCTAAAATACTAGCGAGGGCTCCTTTACTACGAATGTTTTTATGATAACTAATTGTAAAATTATGGACTTCATTTTGCATTTTCGTAAGAAGTAAAAATAGGTCACTTCGTTTATCGATAGGTATTTCTTCAATTGGATCAAGACCTAAAAGCATATTAGTACTATGCTTATCATCTTTTTTTAGACCGGCAACAGGAATGTTTAAACCGAGAGATGATATAACTTTTCTTGCAACATTCATTTGTCCTAAACCACCATCGACAATTACTAAATCTGGCTTTTCGAGATTATCTTTTAAAACTCTAAAATATCTTCGATAAATAACTTCACGCATCGTTCCATAATCGTCATTGACGTCACTCGTTATTTTGAATTTACGATAGTCATTTTTCGATGGTTTTCCCATGATAAAGACAACCATACCAGAAACATTGTAGCTACCAAAAAGATTAGAATTATCAAAGAGTTCAATACGATTAGCACTAGCAATATGAAGTTTTTCTTTTAATTCTTCTAAGGCACCAGTTATTTTATCTTCATCCCGTTTAATAAAGGTCATTTGTTCTTCATAGTAAATACGGGCATTATCGTATGCTAAATCAAGTATTTTTTTCTTTTCACCTTTGATTGGAGTAATGAATTTAAAATTAAATACTTCACTAAAAGTACTAGCGTCGATAATATCTGGAACAAGTACTTCTTTAGGGTTACTGACATTTTTGCTATAAAAATTAATAAGATAATTAGAAAATTCTTCCTCTTCTGTTCCAACCATTGGAAAAATGTTCCTGTTACGATCAAGTAGTTTTCCACCTCTGATAAAGAGAATTTGAATACTTATATAGTTATCTTTAACGTAATAACTAGCAACATCGATATTGGTTTTACTATCTAAGTCAACTTTTTGTCTTTCGGTCATTATGTTGATATAATCAAGTAATTCTTTGTATTCTTTAGCTTTTTCATATTCCATATTGTTTGAGAACTTTAACATTTTCTCGGTTAAACGATCCGTTAAGACTTTCGTATTACCATTTAAGAAAGAAACGATTTCATTTCGCATTTCTTTTACTTTTGTTTCATCGACATCATGAACACAGTAGCCGAGGCACTCGCCAATATGATAATATAAGCATTCTCTTTTTTCGTAAGTTTGACACTTACGAAGAGGATAAATACGATTTAAAATAGAAACCACTTTTTTAGCTGCTCCGACATTGGGATATGGTCCAAACATTTCATTTTTGGTTTCTTTGACATTTAGTCTTCTAATGATGCGG
>CANRJI010000048.1 GCA_947630885.1 uncultured Bacilli bacterium | reverse complement strand
CGTGAGGTCGATGGTTCAAGTCCATTCAGGCCCACCATTTTTTTGGCCAGTTGGTGAAGTGGCTTAACACACTGCCCTTTCACGGCAGCATTCATGGATTCGAATTCCATACTGGTCACCAATAAAAAAACAAAGCCGAGAGGCTTTTTTATTTTTTTTCGCCAAGCATATTAGCTATAAAAATTCCCATAATCAAAAAGATAAACCCAAGTCCCAAACTTCCTAAACTAACCCTATATTTAAAAGATTGCATAATAAGTAATACAATACTTGAAAGTAAAATGCCCAAAACAGAAGCATATACTTTTTCTTCATTTTTTTTAAGTAAATAATTAATTATTTTAATTATCAATATTAACCCAATACCAAGTCCCATTATAAAAGGAATTAATATTTTAATATTATTTAAATTCCCAATCGCTGAAATAATCAAATTATATGTTCCCATAATCATAAGTAACGCTGTTCCACTAACACCCGGTACAACCGTCCCAATAGCTTCCATTACACCCGATATAAAAAACATTACATAATCCATTATTCCACTCTTACATATATAAGTATTATTAATATTAGTAACCGCTACTAGGAAGAAAAAAACAAAAGTTATAACCGTATACCAATAATTTTCTTTTTTTACTCTTTTAATTAATGAAGGAATACCACCAATAATTAATCCAACAAAAAAAAGCATTGTCGTAACATAATATTTATTTAAAGAAAAAGAAATAATTCTACTAAAAAAAATAATTGAAAGAATAATTCCCATACCTAATGGAAATAAATATTTTATGCTTTCCTTTTTTTTATTCCTAAAATTAATTATATAATCAATTGCCTTATCATATACACCCATTGCAATAGCAAGCATTGCCCCCGATACTCCTGGAATAATTTTCCCTATTCCAATAATAAATCCCTTCCAAAAATTTTTCATTAGTGAAGTTCCTTACAAACACCCGCTTTCGGTTCATAAAAGCAATGATTTTTATACCTTCCTGCACTAGGTTGATCCCACCAAGTTTTACTGCAATCAGTTCCTGTTGGAGGCGCATAAAACCATAAAGCATTAGTCGCTGGATGATAATATTCCCCTCTTAATACTCTTTCCGCAAGCGATTTTTCTAAGGTCGTTGGATTACCATAAAATAAAGAACTTTTTGTCCCCGAAAACCCACCTGGATTCTGATATATCATTTCCGATATACTTCTAATATCTTTAAACGTTAAACAGTCCGCTAAAACCCTATTGACACCAACATTACCAACCATAAGCATACCTAAGTTTCCCTCTCCTACTGCTTCTGCTCTCATAAGCCTAGCAAGTAATTCTAATTCCTTATCCGTATATTTAACAATCATACTATCACCACTAAATTATATAAAAAAAATAGCAAAATATGCTATTTAGTTAATAAATTCACTGCTTCATTTAATTGATTATCTGTATCTATACCAGGACTAGCAAAATATTCATCATTTAATTCAACTCTATTAGTGGGTTCTACTCCTGTATCCATAATCGAATTACCATTTGGTGTAAGCCATTTCTGAGTCGTATATTTAATCATACTTCCATCAAGTAACTTTCTTGTCTGCTGAACACTACCCTTACCATAGCTGTTAACTCCTACTACATATCCATTATAGCTTTCCTTAATCGCCGAAGCTAAAATTTCTGAAGCAGAAGCAGAAGCACTATTTATCATAACCGCTATTTTATAAGTTCTCTTTTCTTTAGTGGTATCCTTCTTCTTTTCAATACCATTAGAGTCTTCAAGCTGATAGATAACTTTGCCCTTTTCTAAAAGCAAATTACAAATATCCGTAACCGAATTCAAAAAACCACCACTATTATCGCGAACATCAATAATAAGTCCATCAATTTTTTCCTTTTCAAGTTCTTCTAATTTACTCTTAAATTGTCTATAAGAATTACTAGAAAACAATGTAATATCAATATAACCAATCTTTTTATTATTTTCTTCTATTATTCTTCCATTAACATTAGGAATTTCTACTTTACTTAAATTAACCGTTATATCAATCTCCGCATTGTCTCTAATAACCGTTAAAACAATCTTATCCTTATTTCCCATTTTTATATAATTGGCAACATCAGTTCCGGTTTTACCTTCATAACTTTCTCCATCAACTTTGATAATAACGTCACCTTCTCTAACACCTGCTAAATCAGAAGGAGATTCATCAAAGACTTCAATAACGACAATTCTTCCATCACTATAAGTTCCAACACTACATCCAATACCTTCATAACTACCATTAATTGTTTCATTAAATTCTTCAGCATCTTCAGCAGGTGTATAACTAGTAAAATTATCTCCAACTGATGAAAGCATTCCCGATACCGCCCCATCAATCAAAGCTTCTTTATCAAGATCACCATAATAATTATCCACTATTGCATAATAAGTATCAACAACTTTATCCAAATCTTTTACAACACTAAAATAATTTTTACCAGTAAATAAACTCATTGCCCCAAAACACATAATAAAACCAATACCTAAAGAAAATATCATTATCACAACAACTTCTTTAGTATTAAAAGTTTCTTTCTTATCACTACTAACAAAAATAAAATTCTTAATTTTTTTCTTTATCTTACTAAAAGTCTTATTCTTAACTTTTTTCTTCTTCTTTTTCTTTTCTACTTCTTTTGCCACACTATCATCTCCATAATAATTCTATCACAAATAACAAAAAAAATATATAACTTTTACATTATATATTTTAATTATCTTTCTCGCATCTTATCATTATTAGAATGTCTTTAGTGTAACATTACCCGGAAGAGTAGAACTACTAAAAGTATCGTAAGTTGCAGACCCGGCTGGAACAAAAACATTAATCTGATCATATGTACCGTCAAATATATTATAAACGTTTAAAACATCTTTAGAATTTATTGTAATGTCACCAAATAAATTATAGCAATATTGAAAAGTCATACTCATACTTCTCACAGTATTAGGTATATCAGATACATATATTAAACTACTACAATATTGAAACAAATAGAATGCGTTCCCAAAGTCCTGGCCCAAATTAACATAAACAAAATCTACATTCTGGCCCAAAACAACGGTCCTAATTTCAGTATTACTCCAAAACACACCAGAGGAAGCATCAATACTATTACCATTTGTAGTAGTATAATCCATCATTGCAAAGGATAAAAGAACCACCCTATATGTATTACCATCTATTGTATAAGTATCAGGAACAACAACATCCGTACTTTTACCAATATATCTTACAAGTAAAATTTGGTCTTCACTCAAAAAAATAGGACTTTTTAATGTACACTCTCCATAATCACCAATGCTATCAATATAAGTTTGAACTGAAGTAACTTCGGAAACTTCACTACCTAAAACGTATTTAAAATCACTAAGAGGTGTAACTTCTGATACATCGCTAGAATCAGCCTTCAATTGATAAGGATTGCTAGCTGTTCCAACTCCACTTTGAATCATTTCATCTGGATTTAAATAAAGTGTTTCATAAACTGGGAGCTCACCTTGAATCTCATACGTTTCAATTCCGTTAGGGCCAAAGCATTTTACAGTAGATTCATATGTAATTCTTCGCGTTATGGACCATGCAACAGTACCAGTATTTAACCAAGTATTCTCATAACATTCACTATTACCTCTATCAACTCTAGCATCATAGACAGGATCTGAGCATTTTCTAAAATCTATCGAATAAGCATAATCACTTAAATATATTAATGCAATTCTTCCATTCCAAATTCCATGGGTTCTTTCAGAGTTATAGAGATAATCCGGATAATATGAATCACTATCATCACATCCACCTAAATACCAATCTTCACTACTTATTTTATTTCGAGTGCTAGAATTTTTTAACTTGCTTAAATAGTATCTACTATTTAAATAAAAATTCAAAGATGATTGATCCCAATAACTTTGTCTATTTGACCAACTAGCAGTATATTGACTAGACAAGTTAACTATTTTAACTTTTCCATCAAAAACACCAATAATTCGCCATAATTCACATGAATTAGCATTTTGATTAGAATAATCATCACAATTAAAATAAATATAATTGTTTGGATCTGCTCCATAATATCTAATATCTCCAGCATCATAATCATATGTTGTTCCACCTTTTCTATCATTCATTAAATTAATACTTGGAGCATAATTATATTCTTTATCACCATTAGTAGCAACTTCTTTTCCAGCATTCATATAAAGATTCGTTATATAAGAAGCAAGATTATTAGTATAAACAGCCTGTCCAGATGTAACTATCTTACTTTCAAAAGTTTTACCAAGTTCAGTATTAGGTGTATAGCTACTAAGCCATATTCTAATGCTTATATCGATACTTCGCCCAGCACTTAAAGTCATACTTTTTTTTATAATTCCACCACTTAAAGAAGATAAAGTTTGCACTGCACCATCATCTATTTGTAGCTTAATATATTCTGGATTAAAAGTATTACTATTTGTTGATAGTAATTTAACATCAAATTGATAATCTAAATTCCCTTCATTTTTAATAGTAAAAACATACGGATCACTATTCTTACCATCCTCATCAGTCATAGGAAGAGCATTAGTAAGCGATAACGTTTCTGATTTAGATTTTGCTGTAATTGATAAAATACCTGTTGCATACGCATTAGGATTAGAGCCATATGATTCACTTGAAAATAAGGCATAGGTAGCCATGCTTAAAGCAGATACTACTAATAAAATACCAATAACAGTTAATAAAATAGTATAAAACTTCTTACTTTTAAACATCGTATCGCCACCTTCCTATCTATACAATTATAACTTATTTAATCTAAAGATTCAATATATACTTTTACTGTTCCAATAAAAGCAGCATTCATATAATCATTAGTTATATCTTCATAATTAATCCACAACCCAATCTTTACATTAGTTGAAGATAATTTTTCTATTGTACCTTCATCTAATAAATAAGTATTATTTTCTAATGAAACGCCTTCTAAAACACTAGATCCTTTTAAATTATTATTAAGAACATTATTATTAGTTGTCTTACCATTAGCATAGACATTAAAATTAATGAATTCATTTGCTAATCTTTTATTTACATTATGCTTAGCATAATCATTAGTTTCTTCTAAAACAATTAAATAATGTGCTTTAGTCGCATTTGTATTTTCTAATGTTATATCTTTAAAATCCATTAAATCCTTCACTTGAGGATCATTATCATTATTATTAGAATTATCTACTATCTCTAAAATATTATCATCGTAGACAATATGTTCACTTTTTTCAACCATTACACTATTATCTTCATAAGTAACTTCTGCATAACCATTTTCATAATAAGTAATTTTTATACCACCACATACTGTCTTTTCTTCTTTTATTCCATAACTATTACCATCGACAATAATATGATCTCCTTCTTTAATAGTTCCATCAGAATAAATAGTCCTATCATTATCTTTACTTGTAGGAACAGATACCCCACTTAAATTAGTATAAAATTCATCACTATTATTTGTAATATCACTATTTCTTACATAGAATGTCGTATCATCTTTTGTAACTTCCATTGAACCATCAGAGAATTCCAAAATCGTAATACCAAGTTCTTCATTATAAGTAACTTCACCTGTTAAATCCTTTGTTTTAGCTTTCGCATTAATTACTCCATCTTCACTTATACCATAATCACCATTTACACCTGATACCCATAAATAAGTACCATCTTCATATTCAACTAATGCTGATTTATCAGAATAAAAAGTAATCGTTCTATCATCTAACTGAACCTCTTTAAGTTTTAATACAACCCCAACTCCATCAGTATGTGAATTAACATTACTATTAAATAATTTAGAAGCATATTCACTAGTAATTGGTGTTCCATTTAACACGCTACTATCTTTTCCATCAAAAGAAACTTTAACACCATTTGATTCATATTCTACAATTGAAGATTCTTTTGTATTACGCATTGCCAAATATACTCCACCAACAAAAATCAAAACCGAAAAAAGAAGAGACATTATAAAAATCAATTTCCAATTTTTTATTAGAAACCATATAAATGGCGACCTATCTTTTCTTTCTTCTTCAACTGTTATTCTCTCGTCTTCAAATTCTTTGACACGAAATCGATTTGTCTTAGCCATTAGAAATCACCTTCTTACTACTGAAACACGACTTTTCTTTGCTTTTTTTCCAATATTTTTTCCAAGTTTAACAATATCATAAGAAAGTACCGCTAAACAAGGTATAAAGATAAATAAGATTAAACCACCTTTAGAAGCTAGTAACACTTGAACATATCCAAGTTTAGGTATCTTAAATATTACTTCTCCAATAATATTATAATCTTCCGCTAAAGTAAAATCAGCCACATTATTAGCATCACCCTGTGTTTGGAAAGTATACTTACCCGTCGTAGCATCATAATATTTATTTTTAATCCTATGTGTCACAATAATATTTGAAAGTCTTGTATCAGATGTAATAAATGTAATAATATCTCCAACTTCCAAATCCTTAGGATCACGTCTCTTGGTAATAACAACATCTTTAGGCATTATCTCCGGTACCATCGATCCCGTTAAAACAACATAAGCATTGTACTTAGGTGGACTAAAATCTCCTTTTGCGGCCCTTATTTTAATATCAGCTACATAAGCAAGAAGAACAAGACCAATAAGTAATAACCAAATGAATATTGCATAAGATATAACATTAATAATAAAACGTAATGGTCTAATTTTTTCTTTAACAACTTTTACTTTATAGTGTTTTACGCCAAAATAATTATAATTATTATTGCTAATATTATCCATTTCTATCTCCCCATATTATTCTAAAATAATTATACATTAATTTTTTAAATAATACAACAGTAAAATTGACAAAGGAACAATTGTTTGATACAATTATACATGTAATGGGGCTGTCTTTGGCTTCGACGAAAATATAAGTATTTAATTAGCAAGACGTGAATCTTCGCGTAAAGAAGATAAATTAAACATAACTGGAAACAGCTATAAAAATGCTGTTGCATATGCCTAACTTAAGGTAGCAACAGGTTCCTCTAATTCTTTGTCTGTGAGAATTAACAGGGACTCATAAAGCAGACTATATTATGATTTATGTTTAGACTTCATAACGAATAAATATAAACTAGCAAGTGCTTACGCCTTTAGACTAGCTATGCACTTTGTGAAACTGATAGTCTAATAATCTTGTAGAAGGTTAAATAACTTTGTTCTCGGACAGGGGTTCGAATCCCCTCAGCTCCACCAGATTGATTTATACTCGAACTTTTTAAATTATTTGATAAGTTCGAGTTTTAATATTGGGTAATTTAGATAAAATTATTTAGTAAATAAGGGAGAAAAATATAAACAAAGAAATAATAAAATAATGTTATGCGAATAGGAAATAAAGAATATATTTCTCTCACAGATTTAGCTAAATATGCTAATCCTGAGGAGCCAAAAATCCCAATCCAAACTTAGATGAGAAATAGAGACGTAATTGCTTATTTAGGATTGTGAGAAAAATTAAATAACGAAAATTTCAAAGGCGTCGAATTTACGACCTTTGAATCTTTCGCAGGTAAAAATAGTTTTTATATGTCTCCACAAAAATGGATTAAAGAAACCAACGCAATCGGAATAATATCTAAATCAGGTAATAATGGAGGAACTTATGCTTGTAGTGATATAGCTTTAGAATTTGCAAGTTGGCTATCTCCAGAATTTAAATTGTATGTTATCCAAGAATTTGAAAGATT
>CANRJI010000047.1 GCA_947630885.1 uncultured Bacilli bacterium | reverse complement strand
ATAAAGCTTGCCTTTATTTGTTACCAACTCATTTGCGTAGCAAATGTAAAACTGACATTTTTAAAAAATCTTAACAGCCTTTTATTCTAAAAAAATGAAAAACGTGATATAATACCTTAGTGAAAGAAGGAATACTATGAAAATAGCTTTAGTTACAGGTTCTTCCTCAGGAATAGGAAGAGAAATAGCTAAAACATTAGCTTCAAATTATGAAGTAATACTTCATTATAATGAAAGTTATAATGACGCTCTTAAATTAAAAGAAAAAATAGATTCGCTTTATAATCGTGATACTTTAATAGTCAAATGCAATTTAGAGAGTGAAGAAGAAATAGAAAATATGTTAAAAATAATAAATGATAGGTATGACCACATAGACCTCCTTGTTAATAATGCTGGGCTTGCTATCGATACATTATTTGAAGATAAAAATAAGAAAAACTTTATTAAAACCCTTGAAGTTAATCTTATTGCCCCATTTTTACTAAGTCAGAAAATAGGCCTTAAAATGAAAGAGAGAAAAGAAGGGGTAATCATTAATATTAGTTCAACAAATGGAATTGATACTACATATCCTGAAAGTTTAGATTACGACGCATCAAAGGCAGGATTAATTTCTTTATCTACTAATTTAGCCAATTATTTAGCACCTTATGTTAGAGTTAACACTATTTGTCCGGGCTGGATTAATACTAAAATGAATAAAGATTTAGATGAAACATTTATTCAAGAAGAAAAATCTAAAATTCTTCTAGGAAGATTTGGTGAGCCTATGGAAGTTGCAAATCTTGTTAAATTTTTAGCAAGTGATGAAGCATCATATATTAATAATAGTATCATTAGAATTGATGGAGGTAAAAAATGTTAGAAAAAATTATAGCATCTTCTCGTGAAGATTTAGATAAAGAATATCAAAAAATAGATGAAATCGAAGAATATAATAGTCGTAAAGTTTTAGACGCTTTTATTGCAAATGAAATATGTGAAAGTGATTTAAGTGGTACGACTGGATACGGTTATAACGATACTGGAAGAGATAAAATAGAAAGAGTGTATGCAAATATCTTTAAAACTGAAGTTGCTCTTGTCAGAAGTCAGTTTATTTCGGGAACTCACGCTATTGCGACTTGTCTTTTTGCTCTTTTAAGGCCTGGAGATACAATGCTATCTATTTCCGGAAAACCATATGATACATTAGATTCTGTTATCGGTTTCAATGATAATAAATCATCTTTAAAATCTTTTGATGTCAACTATAAACAAATAGATTTAGTAGATAATGATTTTAATTATGACTTTATTAAAGAAACATTATCAAAAGATAATATTCGCTTAGTAGCCATTCAAAGAAGTAAAGGCTATAGCACGAGAGAAAGTTTAAGCATAGATAAGATTGAGAAAGTTGTAAAAGCAATTAGAAGTGTCAATAAGGAAGTTATTATAATGGTCGACAATTGCTACTGTGAATTAGTTAGTAAGAAAGAGCCTACTGAAGTTGGTGTCGACGTTTGCGTAGGGTCACTTATCAAAAATTTAGGTGGTGCTATTGCTTTGAATGGAGGTTACATCGTTGGCAAGAAAGATCTAGTTGAACTTGCCGCGGAAAGATTAAACGTTCCTGGTCAAGGTAGTGAAGTTGGACCATCACTAAATCAAAATATTAACATTTTAAAAGGCTTATACTTTGCTCCGATGATTGTTGCAAATGCTTTAAAGACGTCTATATATACTGCTTATTTATTTGAAAAATTAGGTTATGAAGTAAGTCCTAAATACAATGATGAGAGAGTAGACATTGTTCAAAATATCATTTTTCGGGATAGTAAAAAATTAATTTCCTATGTCCGTAATATTCAGTCCAATTCTAAAATAGACTCAAATGCTATCATTGAGCCTTCAGATATGCCTGGTTACGAAGATAAAATAATTATGGCATCAGGAAGTTTTACACAAGGTAGCTCAATTGAATTATCTTGTGATGGACCAGTTCGCGCTCCTTATATAGCATATCAACAAGGTGGAATTAGTTATCAATATGGTAAAATAATTGTGACGAGAGCTATTCAAAATTTAGAAAAATATTAAAAAGAAGAAATGCTTGTATAGAGTACTTCTTCTTTTTAATAATCTAGGTTTAATGGATAAAATATTTTAAAGTATTTAATTATTATTTTTTTGTTAGAAAAAATGAACTTTGTCTTTATCAATAGTAAAAAGATAGAAAACAATTAGAAAAATATTGTTTCCTTTCTTTTTTTGATGTATAATTTAAGTAGTATAGTAGGGAGGACTTAATATGAATAAGAAAGGATTTACTTTAGTAGAGTTACTTGTAACAGTTGCTATTGCCGGTTTAGTAATAGGCTTTTCTGCTTTTGGAATAATAAAGGTTATTGATAAGTCAAAGTCAAAAGCTATTACTTTAAGCGAAAAAAATATTATGAATGCTGCAATAACATATTCGGGGGAAACAGATAGTGATAATTGGAAAAAGAATGATACTTACCCATACGAAGCATACTGTGTAACTGTGGGGGAGTTAATGAACAAAGGCTTATTAGATAAGAATGCCAACTTAACTAAAGGAGTTACGAAAGATAGTATTATTATCGTAAATAGAAATAAAGTAACGTATGCCATAGAAAATCAAAAAATAGTTAAAGAAACAGATGAAGATGAGAGTGGTGGCTACGAATTATGTACAAATCAAGTAGTAAATAAAAGTGATGTCATTGAAAAAAATCCAAAGGTAACAGGTTACCAAAGTTATACTGATGAAATAAGAGTACCTTTTGAAGAAGGAAAAGTAACAAATGATGGAAATGAAGTGCCTGTAAATTATTCTTGTGCCTATGGGGAAGATTTAGCATCAGTAAACTTAAGTAGGCAAGGAAGAATAGAAGGTAACGAATGTATTATAAGTGGCTTAAAAAATAATAAATCATATGTTGTTATGGTATATATGAATACTGAAAAAGGAAGTATAAAAAAAGCTGACGGAGGACTTGAATATAGTACATCAGACTTTAAAGATGTCGAAATAGTGCCAAAAGGAAATACTGTAACGATAACATATAATGATACCAATGTAAGAGAAGGAAATCATTATTTTAAATCAACAATGGATGCTACTGTAGAAAGTAATGCCCAAAAATGTACCTTAGATAAAAATATCTTTAAATGTGGAGAACAAGGGACCAAAATAGAGAAAGATACATGGTATAGAACTAATAGTAAAAGTATTAAATTAACATATTCTACAGATGAAAGTATCTATAAAGAAGGAGCAAATAAAGTAACAGTAACAGCAAGAATAACCGATCCAAGTAATAATTATCGTGAAAACAATAAAGACTTTAATATAAATAAATATACGATAACCTTTAATAAGAATACAGCAGTAAGAATAGATGGTAAAGATGATGATGAAATTAAGAAAAGTTGTGTTGACATTGGAGATGGATGTAATATTACATCACCAAGTATCGAAGCAACAAGTGGACGTAGTGAGGTAGGCTGGAATACTAGTAGAGATGGAAACAGTAGTACATGGAATGTTAATGAAGAAAAGAAGATAACAGGAAGTGCAACATACTATGCTATAACAAGAGATAATGTTGTACGAATAAAATATAGTGTTAATGGAGGAACAATTGCAACCCCTAGTAATTCAGGAGGGACATGGTCAGTAAATGGCGATATAGTTTATCATAATGAAAGTGAAGAAATAACTACAATATCCTATGGTAGTAAGATGAGAAGTGATGGCTTGAACAATTATAATAACAGTACTTATATAAATATTTCAAAAAGAGGATATCATGGTGTATCAGGAAACGAATGGGTATGTTTAAGTGGCTGTTCAACTAGTGGTAAGACGTTTAATCAATTAATAGCATATAACGCAAATGACTTTTGTGATGCTTTAAATGGTGATTGCACAGTAACTGTTGGTGTCAATTGGGAGCCAAATGTCTATACAATAAAATATAGTAGTGGTGGAGGAACAGGTTCAATGGCCGAACAGAAATGCAAATATGGAGAAACCTGTACGATAAAAACTAACGAATTTATACGCAGTAGCTATAAATTTAATGGCTGGAAAGATCCAGAAGGAAACACTACTTGGACTGGATGGAGTGGAAAGTGGGTATATATTAATGGCCAATATGGAATAGTAGATAATACTTTAACATTAACAGCAACTTGGACTTCAGATGTAAATTCAGGTGGTGGCGGATCGTCAAGTGGAACAAATTACTGTAAAACCATTAATCCCCAAAAACCTTATCAAAAGGTAACCCAAGAAAATGGAAAAAATTGGATATACTGTTGCTCTAGTAATGGAAGCAATTGTGAACAAGTATGCACTACTGATACCAGTACTGGCTCACTAAACTGCAGGTGCATGGCTGAATTCCCTAGTGAACCTTATATTACTCATACAAGAAATGCAACAACTGAGTGCTGTGCATACGCTGAATGGGCAGAAGAAAATGGAAAAATCACGGGTGGCTCAAAATATATATGTTCAAATTTAGACCTCAAATAGAAAGGTAAAAGATGAAAAAAGATCCCAAAATAAAAATATATGTAATATTAATTATAGTAATATTAATTGCTATTGGCCTAGTTGTTTGGCTTAAATTAAGTCATGTTGATAATGACAATAAAAATAATGATAAGAATAGCAATATAAATAGTTCATTATATAATAGTTGGAATAAAACCGAAAGATTTCTTTATCGAGATGGTGAATTAGAAAATGAATTTACTGAAGATGGTTCATCATATATGATAATTAATCCTGACAGTATAAAGATTTGCGACAATTATGAAAATTCTTCTGATGGACAAGTAGTTAGTTTATGTGAAGAATATAGTTATACCGTAAATAGTGATGCCATAACTATTCATAATTATTCCTTCTATAATGAAGATGTAACTTATACTTATCAAATAAGTGAAGATGGAAACACATTAACTCTTCAAACAACCAGTAGTGATACTAATTATGAAATAGATCATTATACTAAATCACTTGGTTAAAATTTAAAAGTCGAGATTTACTTAAAAATTATTAATAAATAAGGAGAAGATAATATTAAAATGTTATCTTCTTTCAGGCCGTTGACAAAGTCGGTTTTTCAAACCGGCTTTGTCAATCGGCTTTTTTAATCTCCCACTTTAGTACTAAAAAAAGAGTGAATTTGAATTTTTAATATCAAATAACACTCAATTTTTAACTTTCTCTTCCACTTTTAGAATTTTCAAATTTTGGTTTTTACTAAAAATGTAGTTTGTCAACAGTCTGGGAGAAGATAATATTAAAATGTTATCTTCTTTTTAAATTATAATTAGAAAATAACAATTTCCTTTCACATAATTCGTTTTATTATTTACCTTTATAAAATGATTTACATTAAATCGCCAAAATGTTATAATATAAAGGAAAAGAAGGTATTAGAAGTATGAAAAGAAATGACGTTGACCGAAGCAAATTATCTCCTATGATGAGACACTATATCGAATTAAAAGATAAGTATGAGGATACTATCATTCTTTATCGCCTTGGTGATTTTTATGAAATGTTCTTTGAAGACGCCGAAACAGTTGCCCATGCTCTCGAACTTACCTTAACAGGTAAAAGCGCTGGTTTAGATGAAAAAGTTCCTATGTGTGGTGTCCCTTACCATGCTGCAGAAATTTATATCGATAAATTAATTAAAAAAGGTTTCAAAGTTGCTATCTGTGAACAACTTGAAGACCCTAAAACTTGTAAAGGCATCGTTAAAAGAGATGTTATTGAGGTTATTTCTTCAGGTACTATTATCAATGCTAACTCACTAAATGAAAAGGAAAATAATTATATTGGTATCGTCTATGACTTTCAGTATGGTTTTGTCTTAACTTATGCCGATATCACAACAGGAGAAATTTATTCTGAACTTTTAGAAAATAATATTGATGATATCGTATATAAAATAATTTCGCTTGAAATAAAAGAATTAGTTGTCTTGCCATCTACCTCAAAAGAATTAGTTGCCAAAGTTAAAAGTCAAAAAATTCCTATTACTTACAATGAAGATCTACTAGAAGACGAATATAAATATGTCTATGGAAAGTTATCCGATGAGCGAATTATCATTTCTATTAAAAATTTATTATATTATCTATCTGTTACCCAAAAAAGAAATTTATCCCATTTTCAAGAGGTAATTGTCAAAGAAAAAAATTCTTTTATGAATATGGATATTCATACTAAGCGTAATCTTGAACTAACCGAATGCTTAAGGACAAAAGAAAGAATGTATTCTCTTATTTGGCTTCTCGATAATACGAAGACTGCCATGGGATCTCGCCGTTTAAAAGATTATATTAATAATCCATTAATTGACATAACTCAAATTAATGCTCGTTACAATACCGTTGAAAAATTACTCGAAGAGTTTATTGTAACTGAAGAACTTCGAAATGATTTATACGAAGTTTACGACTTAGAAAGATTAAGCGGACGTATTTCCTTTGGATCTGCTAATGCGAAAGATTTACTTCAGTTAAAAGCTTCTCTTAAAGTCCTACCAAGTATTAAAGAAAAACTAGTCAAGATAAATTTTTATGATGATATCGAAACTTTAGACGAATTATATCAGCTTCTCGAAAGGTCTATTTACGAAGATGCTCCTAATACTTTAAAAGAAGGCTTCCTTATTAAAGAAGGATATTCCAAAGAATTAGATGAATTAAAGAGTTTAAGTAAAGGTGGAAAAGATTTCATTAGTAACTTCGAAAAAGAAGAGCGTGAACGAACGGGAATCAAAAATCTTAAAGTTGGTTTTAATAAAGTTTTTGGCTATTTTATTGAAGTCTCAAGAGGTAACCTTTCCCTTATTACTGATGATATGGGTTACATTAGAAAGCAAACTCTTGCCAATTGTGAAAGATTTATAACTCCTTTATTAAAAGAAAAAGAAGACTTAATTTTATCTTCGGAAGATCGTATCATTAATTTAGAGTATTCTCTCTTTATTGAAATCAGAGATAAATGTAAAGAATATATAAATAAACTTCAAAAAATATCCAAAACTATTAGTGAAATTGATGTTTTGCAATCATTTGCTCTCGTCAGTGAAAAATATGGTTACGTAAGACCAACTCTAGTAAGCACTAACGAAGTCAAAATAATTGCTTCAAGACACCCTGTTGTCGAAAGAGTTTTAAAAGGTGAGGAATACGTTCCTAACGATATCATAATGGATAAAGATACTGATATTCTTCTTATTACTGGCCCTAATATGGCTGGAAAATCAACATACATGAGACAGTTAGGTATCATCGTCATTATGGCTCAAATCGGTTGCTTTGTCCCTGCTAAAGAAGCAACACTTCCTATTTTTGATAAAATATTTACTCGAATAGGTGCTTCTGATGATTTAGTTAGTGGTGAATCAACATTTATGGTCGAAATGATGGAAGCTTCTCGTGCTATCAAATATGCTACCAAAAATAGTTTAATTCTCTTTGATGAATTAGGTCGTGGAACCGCTACTTTCGATGGTATGAGTTTAGCCCAAGCTATTCTCGAATATATTGCTAGTAGTATTAAATGTAAGACTCTTTTTTCGACACATTATCATGAACTAACAGATATGGAAAAAAGTTTGCCTAATTTAAAAAATAAGCATGTTTCCGCAACAGAAGAAGAAGGAACAATTACCTTTTTACATAAAGTTAAAGATGGCTCGGTCGATAAAAGTTACGGTATCAATGTTGCCAAATTAGCGGGTCTTCCACCAGAAGTAATAAAAAGAGCAGATGATATTTTAAAAGTATATGAAAGCAAAGAAAAAAAGACTGATACTTTCATTCAGACAACACTACCACTTAATTTTGAAGAAAAAAAGAGCATTGTCGAAGAAGAAATAAAAAACATCGATATCTTAAACATTACACCAATTGAAGCCATCAATATTCTAAGTAATTTAAAAGAAAAAATAAAATAATTATTGCATCATCAAAAAAAATAACTTA
>CANRJI010000046.1 GCA_947630885.1 uncultured Bacilli bacterium | reverse complement strand
TTTGATTCAAAAGAAAAGCCTATTTTCAATAAAAAATAAACTTTTTTTATTTTTTTATCTACGGAAGTCGGGTTATATCACTTGTGGTAATGATTAGTAAATTATTGCCACCGTAAATCACCAATTTACTAAAATAAAATCAAGTACCACCCCTTAAGACATTATTATAAATTAATCATACTGATTAACACGTAGCTCATTAAAATATTGACAAAACAAATTGGTAATTTTATAATAAATTATACTGAGGTGAAGATATTGAAAAAAATTGAATATAATGTTGAAAGTACTAAAAACATCGCTGATAAAAACATTGCCATTTGTTCAGGCTTTCACATTAACCAAGAAACTAATCATCGAAAAATCGATGCTGCTCTTGCACATTTAGATAAAATATGTCCAACCCACATTGTTATACCTGGAGATTTATATGAACCAGATAATTTAGGACATATTAATAGTCGTGTCAATTATTTTATTAACTCAGCTTCTGACATTGCCGAAATCTTTTACATTCGTGGAAGCCTTGAAGAAACTAGCCCTATAACGCCATATCAATTATACTATAGCCATAATCCGCGTGTTCATTTGTTATGTGAAGATAAAATTGATGGAAAAGAGAATTATGCCTTATCGGGTGACATCGCCTTCGCTGGTATAAAACTTCCACTAGAATTTTATGCGTTAGATGAAACAGCTCAAAAGGACTATGTAAAATTAAAATATAGCAATTTAATGTTAAAATATAGTAATTATCTAAATGAAGTATTCCGTAGTAGCGGAAGCGACAGATTCAAAATTTTATTATGCTATAATCCCATTATTGCAGAGTTAATTCCCTTTTATCAAGATGTTTTTTTAACGAACGATTCTCATGTTGACTTAATTATATCAGGACATAATCATGGTGGAAGTAAAGAAATTGTTAAATATTTTAATTCATCTAATAAATTGTCATTAATTGAGCCCTCTCACGAGAAAACTATTGAAAATGTCAAAATTCGTCAAAGAAAATTAAATTAATTATATAGGGGGAGCACATGGAAAAAAATATAGACAAAGCTTTGATAATTAACGGTTCTCCACATAGAAACGGTAATACTTCGTATATTACCAAAAAAATCAAAGAAAAATTAAATTGTCAAGTTGAAGAAATATATCCATATTTTGATAAGATAAGTCCTTGTATCGATTGCCACTATTGCCAAAAAAATGAAGGATGTCATTTAAAAGATGATATGGAAAAAATATATCGTGATGATTATGATTTACTTATCTTAGCATCTCCCGTTCATTTTTATAATCTGACACCACCTATGTTGTCAGTTGTAACTAGACTAAACATGATATGGTGTAATAAACATTTTCTAGGTTTAGAGAAAACTTATCATGAAAAAGAAGGAATTTTAGTATTAACTGGTGGTGGTACCGGTGAACCTAAATATGCAATTGAAATGGCTATGAAAGTATTTAAATATTTAAATGCTAAATTTGATATTAATAAAGATTACATATATTCATTAAAAACTGACACTATATCAGTTTTGGAAGATAAAAATTTGACCGTTATGATAAAAAAACGTATAAAACGTATAAAGTGATAAAAAAGAGAAGATGATGCAATTATGAAAAAAAGAATTGGAATAATAGAGATAGGAAGTAATGATACCAAGATTCATGTCTATGAAGGTAATACTGTTATATATGAAAAAAATATAACTATTGAATTTAAAAAGAACTACGAAAAAGCAAATCAAATACTTGAAAGCGATCTTAAAAAATTATCCAACATAATCGAAAAAGTTTTAGAGTATACCGCCAATATACATGTTTATGGATGCAGTGTCATTAGAAATTTATCGCAAGATGAATTAAATAGCATAAATAGTAAGCTGCAAGATAAATATAATTTAAAAATTGAAATAGTAACTAAAGAAGAGGAAGCCTATTATACAGCCATTGGATGTTATAATAACATTGATTATGATAAAAATATTTGCATCTTTATTGGTGGTGGTGGCTCTACCGAACTCATATTTGTAAAAAATAAAAAAATAATTGATGAAAAATATTATGATTTTGGTGTCATCGACATTACTGATAATTTAAAAAGTTTAAAAGACGATATACCGACTATTTCTTTTGATGAAGCCTATAACTATGTTGATAATTTAATTGGAGAAATAAATACTAATGCTGATATTCTCATTCTCGCGGGTTGTGACCATTTATATTGGTATAATAATGCTAATTACCAATTATTAAATAATGATTTATATTCAAATGAAAAGCAAAAGTACATGATACCAATAGAATTAAGTGATAAATACGACAAAGATGCTTTTACTATTTCGTTAGATAAAATAAGAGCCCAAAGTGATAATCCTAAATGGTTTGATGGAGCAAGAGCTATGAAGTTAATTACTAATTCTATATCACACAAAATAAATGCTAAATATCTTATCCCAACTAAGATAAGTATGGAAGATGGTATTCAAAATAAATTGAATTCATAAATGTTAAAAGTAAAATAATTTCAATTGTATTAAATTAAAAATTTTGTTGTTAAGGATGTGATTTATATGAATAATGAAAAAAAGATAGATAGAAAAAAAGAAAAAAACTCTCAAAAATATTTATACGCTTGTAAGAGTGTTGTTAATCACTCTGAATATCAAACAATGGCTAAATATTTTCCCAATCGAATATACTGGGTATTCGTTACTAGAGGAATGTTTCTAAATATCATTTTTTCGGCTTTATTAACTATACTGACAAAAACATGGATTATTTCACTAACATTTTTTATACTATATCAAATATACTTAATGATCATTTATTATGTTAGATTAGAACATTTTGCTGGAAAAGCATTTGATTCTCGAAATAAAAAAGGTTTAGAAAATATCGACCTTGGTTTAGAATTCTACGATACTTATTTCATTAGAAAAAGTGAAAAGGAAACTCTTACTATTAACTATTCTGAGATAAGCAAATTCGTTGAAACTGATACCAATTTCTATCTTGAATATCCATTAAAAAATATAATTATTATCATTCAAAAAAACAATTGCTCTTTAGAATTAAAAAATTTCCTTCGTGAAATATTTAAAGATCACAGTCATTACGCTGAAGAGAAACATTCTGATGCAAAGAAAAAACATAATTCAAAATACATACAAAACGGTATGATAATATTATTTATAATTACAATAGCCTGTTTTTTGGTAGCGGCATATTCATTTGCTCTAATGAATAAATTAATTTTTCCAAATAGCTTCAGCTTTATCAAAAACGCCTGGATTTTTTGGTGCTTTCTCCCAATCCCTATATTGTCAATTATTCTTGGATTCAAATATAAAAAAGCTGGATATCAATGCACTAAAAATATTGTTGGAGGATTTATAATTAGTATTTTCCTACTTATTTATGGTTCTTTTTGCCTATTCCCAACGTTTTCAGTAGATTATAGCGAAATTGATACCTATAGAGATGCCGTTGATGCTAATCTTCCTAGTAATGGTGAACTTGAAATCCAAAAATTAGGAACATATCTAGATGAAGATAAAACAGAATATACTATTGTAAGAGTTTTTTACGATAAAGAAGATGTAACTGAGTTATTTAATAGTATTAAAAATAACAATCATTGGATTTTAAGTACCAAATTAAAATCCGAATTAAAAATCTTTATTCCCATAACATTTCAATCTTCAACTGATACATACTATTCCATCTACAATAGTACTACGAATGAATATAACATCTTACCCAATAACTCTGGTGATTACGAAATATATGTTACTAAATATGATAATTTTAATAAATATTTAGAGATTCATAAATTTAAATATACGTATAATAAATAAAAGTATTATCTAAAATAAAAAAAATCGCATACATATATGTAAATTATATAATTGCGATTTATATTTAATATAGCATAATTAGCAAAAAGTTAGACCATGTTGATGCACTATAATATTAAATTTTATTCATATTTAATACCAGAAAGTGTAAATATAAAAAACTTTAAAATAAGGACTTTAATTAACAATAAATTAATTATGTAAAATATATATAACTAATAAAGTTTTTGTTTCTTTATTTATATGCTATAGTTTCAAATTTATATTACAATAAAAGTCATTGCTCATTTTAATTTAACTAAAATGCTATAATAATCTGTCAAAAAAGGAGGGCCAATATGTCTAAAGAACAAAAAGTAATAAATTACTATGTTATATGTAATAGACTAAAGAATCATTAGCAAAGCTGTTAGATGTTAATATTAGAACTATAAAAATAAATATAAAAATACTTATAGATATGGGACTTATTGAAAGAACTGGAGCTACTAAAAAAGGTGAATGGATAGTCAAAAATTATTAATTGAAAAGTCAAGTGTAACAAAAGAATAATCAAATATTATTAACAACTCCTTAAAACCTTTGAACTATGAGTTCTAAAAAGGTCAGTTTATTTATTTTTTTGCTAATTTAATTATATAACTGCTTTTAGATTTTGAGTGTTTTCTCTTTTTATTTTGGAAAAAATTTATTTTCCCACATCTAGTTTACTACATCCAAATATCGAAAAATAATTAGCATATATATGATTTATTGACTTTTAAAAATGTTTTTGCTATTATTTTCTTGTAAGAAATAGGGTGAATTTATGCGTAAAGTAAATATTGTAATTTTTTCATCGGGTATTAGTGAAAAATCTGGTACTTTAGATTTCATCGTTAATAGTTTGAGCAGAAAAGGATATAATTGTTTTTGCTGGAGAGATTTATTTAAAGATGCAAACAATAAAGATAATATAGCATTGTTACCTATGTTAATAAAAAAAATTCCTACTTTTGATTTTGCTATTTTAATATGTGAAGGTCATGATACGACAACTATATATAGAAATGGTAAATATATGTCCGTACCTTCTATGAGAGATAATGTTTTATTTGAAATAGGTCTATGTTCTATGGCATTAGGATTATCTAGAGTTATATTATTAAGTGATAGTAAGGTACATATGCCAGATGATTTAATAGGTATAAACGGAAAACTTGCTTTAAAGCAGATTATATTCAATGATAAAAAAATAGATTCTACTATTAATATTATAGATGAACATATAAAAAGCAATCAATATAATTATGATAGTGAAAATATTATAAATGATATAGATAATTATATAAACGATAATAAAAAGTATATTTCTCCTGTAGTTATAGGTGCTGCTACTTCAACAGCAATAGGTTATGCTAATAATTTTATTATTCGACTTTTAGAACATATTTTAGATGGATTTACATCTAACGATAAAAAGTTTATATTTAAAAGGGAAAATATTTTTTTCCATATAATTATACCAGAACATTATGATAGCGATACTATTAAAAGGGCAAAAAATATACAAAATGAGCTTCAAGCTGCAACATTGCCTACTGCAAGACATCGAGAACTTAATTTTAATTTTAAAATTGAGAATAATGATTTACACATATATGACTATCCTACTTCATTAGTCGCTTCTTACAGCACAGCGAAAATGATTTTGAATATAGATGCCGATGATGGTAAAGATGTTTTTGCTGAGGGAAGGTTTAATGCAAAAGAATTAGATTTATTTATAGTGACACTTAAAAACATTTTAAGAGAAGACTATGTAGTAAAGGTAATAAATTTATATTATCCAAATATTTCACAAAAACAAAAAAAGATTATGATAGACAATATTTGCTATATCATAGATAACAATCTTTCAATTGAACAAATAGATTATTAGGAGATGATGGAAACCTTATGAATTTTCTAAATTTATTTTTTTCAATATTAGTATTAATTATAACAATATTTTTCGTTAAAATTAATTCCAAAAACATGAAGCGTTCAATATTTATTTTGCTCTTGGGATTATTAGTTTTATTATTTATTTTAATATTTCCTTTTATAAATAGTGGCAATTTAATATCCAAGATTATTGCTACAATAATATATTGTATACAAACAATTACTTTTAACCAAGATTTGAGCCTTGTTGGCAATATAAAAGCAGTGCATTTAAAAGAGTGGTTATATGTGTGTTTAACTCAGACTTTATTTTTATTAATTCCTTTAGTTACTACTACTTTCTTATTATCTTTAATAGATGGTGTAGTGTCAAAAATAAAATTATGTTTATCAGTAAATAAAAAAATATATATTTTTTCTCAAATTAATGAAAAAACATTATCTATAGCTTCTAGAATTGAAGATAAAAAAAAGACTATAATTTTTTTAGTTAACAAAGATGATCAAATAGATTATGCCTTATCGAGTAGAGTTAAGTATATAAAAGGAATAAAGATGTATGATGAGGCATCTAATATAAAATTACGTAATTTAAAAAATAAAGAAATTACTTTTTACTTATTTTCTTCAAATATTAACCATAATTTAAAACAGGCTATTGAAATTACTAATAAATATAAAGATGAAAATAGTTCTATAAATCTATTTGTTTTAACACCAAATAATGCGGATAGAGTTGTTTTGGATTCTATGGATAAAGGTAATCTAAAGCTTGTTATAGTTAATGAAAATGAAAGAATTGTATACCAATTATTAAACAATAAACCTTTATATTTAGAAACAATAGATAATAAAATATCTGTTTTATTGATATCAAATAACGTAATTGAATTAGAATTTATTAAAGCTATTACATGGTGTGGTCAATTAATTGACTATAAATTATCAATAACTGTTTTAGGAGAAAATGCAAATTCAATTAAAGAATATATTAAAATTAATTGTCCTGAATTGATAGATAATTACGATTATAAATTTATTCCATATAGCATATATAGCGAAAAAGCTAAAACTGAATTAGATAAAATAAAAGATATTAATTATGTAATTGTTGCTAATGATGATGATAATTTAAATATTGAATATAGCTTATTTTTAAGAAAATATTTTATAAATCAAGATAAAATTAGTTATAGAAGAAGTCCTATTATAAATGTAATGATAAAAAATGGTGAAATAGCCAAACAAGTTGAGTTGTTAAAAAATGAAAAAAATAATTCATATAATTTTAATACATTTGGAAGTATTAAAAATATTTATTATGAAAATTATATATTAGATTGTAGGCTGGAGACATTAGCTAAAGAAGTTCATTTATCATATGATAGATCAAATGATTCTATTGAAACAAAATTAAAAAGGTTTTATGAAAAAGAATATTCTATTAAATCGTCGAGAGCTTTAGCTTTACATTTAAATTATAAAATGTATTCAATTTTAAAAGATGAATACTCTACTGATGAAGAAAAAAATATTCTCTTATTTAAAGAAAAAATAAAGGATGAAAAAGTATTTAATAAATTAATGAGAAATGAGCACGATAGGTGGGTAGCATATATGCGAACTCAAGGTTATAAAAGTATTGATGTAAATGAAATAAAAAAATATAAAGATTCTACAAATAGTTATATTCATTATTTAGCTCAGTTGCATCCTTGTATAGTTCCTTTTGATGATTTACCTATGGTGGCAAAAGCAATAAAAAAAGATGATATATGTACTTCTGATGGTTATATTATAAAAAATATGGTTGATATATTGAGTAAGGATTTAAAATGATAATCCACTGTACTATATTTTTTCTTATATATTTATATTTAAGTGGTTGTATTATAATAGTGTTGGTGAGAAAAAAATCACTGACACTATTTTATTACATAAAAAAATAAGTTTGATACAATGTAATTGTCATAAAAAACTATTGAAAGTATCTGAATTTATGACTATAAATAATTTAAATTTATTAAATATTGAAGATAAAAAAACTTTATTAATAAAAATAATATTCAAAACAAAGACTTTAAAAAATTTAAAATATCGTATATCATCCAAATAACAACCTATCGAGCAAAATGAAACAAGCCTTAAAACTATATATGGAGCATATTGAATTCACAGAGCATTAATTTACAAAACGGCCTATTTTTTCTCTTTCTTGGATATATGCAGTAGTTCATTATTAACTTTCCTTTCTTTTATGGAAAATTAATAAATTAATAAGTACAAATTATGTACCTAAAATGTACCTAAACACATTGTAAAATTATAAAAAGCCT
>CANRJI010000045.1 GCA_947630885.1 uncultured Bacilli bacterium | reverse complement strand
AGATGGCCAATGATTGTCCTTCGTACTCCTAAAGGTTGGACAGGTCCTAAAGAAGTCGATGGTAAAAAAATTGAAGGAACATTCCGAAGCCATCAAGTTCCTATCGAAATAAATGATGAAGAAGATATTAAAGCATTAGAAAAATGGCTCAAGAGTTATCATCCTGAAGAACTTTTTGATGATAATGGGAAAGCAAAAGATTATATTAAAGAATTAGTTCCTTATAATCGAATGGGTGCCAGCCCATATGCTAATGGAGGAATTTTACTAAAAGAATTAAAACTTCCTCCAATTGATAAATATGCTGTTACTTTTGATAGCCCAGGAAGTATTGAAAAAGAAGATATGCGCGTTTTAAGTGAATATATTCGCGATATCATTAAAGATAATCCTAACAATTTCCGTGTTTTTGGTCCCGATGAAACAATGAGTAATAGATTATCTCATATCTTCGAAGCTACCAATCGAAGTTGGTACTTAAAAGTTAAAAATGATGATGAATATTTATCGTACGATGGACGTATCATGGATGCTTTCTTAAGTGAGCACGTTTGTGAAGGTTGGCTTGAGGGTTATCTTTTAACAGGTCGACATGGATTTTTTGCTAGTTATGAAGCCTTTATTCGTATCGTTGACTCAATGGCTAGTCAACATGCTAAATGGTTAAAAATATGTAATGAATTACCATGGCGTAAAGATATAGCATCTTTAAATTATATTTTAACTTCGAATGTATGGCAACAAGATCACAACGGTTATACGCATCAAGACCCAGGCTTTATTGATCATTTAGCAAATAAAAAGGCCGACATTGTCCGTGTGTATTTACCTCCTGATGCTAATTGCTTACTTTCGTGCTTTGATCACGTTATCAAAACAAAAAATTATATCAATGTTATCGTTGCTTCTAAGCATATGCGCCCTCAATGGCTAACGATGGAAGAAGCAAAAGAACATTGTGCCAAAGGAGTAAGTAGATGGGAGTTTGTAAGTAACGATAGCAAAGAGCCTGATGTCGTCCTTGTTTCAGCAGGTGATGCCCCAACTTTAGAGAATGTCGCCGCTGTGTCGATACTTCGTGATTATTTGCCAAGTATCAAAGTTCGCTTTATTAATGTCGTCGATTTAATGAAATTAATTCCTAGTAAAAAGCATCCTCATGGTCTTACTGATGCCGAGTATAATAGTCTATTTACCAAAAATAAACCAATAATATTTAATTATCATGGCTACCCAACCTTAATCCATGAACTTACCTATGAAAGAGCAAACAAAAACTTATCCGTTCACGGTTATCTTGAGGAAGGAACGATTACGACACCATTTGATATGCGTGTCAAAAATGAAATAGATAGATATCATATCGTCATTGATATAATTAAACACTTAAATGTTAAAAATACCAAAGAGGGTAAAAGAATTATTAAAATGATGGAAGATAAATTAAAATATCATGATTCATATATAAAAGAATTTGGTATTGATATGGAAGAAATTAGAGATTTTAAATGGGAGTAGGTGGTATAAATGAATGAACAAGAAAATAGAAATAATGAAAGAGAAAAAGAATTTATAAACACAGTTAATAATGCAAATTTAGAATTAGATCGTTTAGAAAAAGAATTATATTCATCTTTGTTTAGTGAAGAGGCGGATTCTCGTTTCCGAAGAGAAAATGAAGAAAAAAGAAGAAAAGAGGAAGAAGAAAAAGCAAGAGCAAAACAGCAAGAAGAAAGCGCTTATCGTGAATTTATGGACCAAAAGGGAAAAATTCAAAGAATGATTCCTTCTTACGGAAAACCAATAGAGCAAAACGATAGTTTGACTAATCGTAGCGAAGAAGAGGCAAATAGAGGATATGCTACTAACTTAGAAAATATTAATCGTTTTCTAAAGATGACTGAAGATGAAGAATATAAAAAATTTTGGGAAGAGATTATTCCTGATATTAAAATTCACGCAGATTCAAAAAATTATGATGAATACGTAAGTCAAATTCTTGGCATTGGTAATAACTTAAGATTGTATCCGATGCATGAAAAATCAAGGCAGAATGAACAAGAAAATACGGAATATAAAAATGAAATAATAATTAAACAAAGTAAACATTGTTTTAGAAATGGCCATGTTGGTCTCTTTGTTGCCCAAAAGCCAAAAAAGGATGTCCACAAATTTAAAAATCGACTTTCCAACATTTTTAACATTGATAAACACATTGAACTTGCAGTTAAAAAGGCACAAGGTACATTGCTATCGACTGGCGCAAAAATTAAAACTGCTGGCGTAAATTTTGCCGAAGGAACAGTTAATAATTATAATAAAGGAAAATCTTTTGTTAGACGCATTGGTAAAGAAGTTAAAAATCGTTTCAAAAAATGTTTCAGTCTCTTTAATCTCGATAAACGTATTGAACTTGTAACTAACAAAGTACAAGGTGCCGTATTTTCAGCTACTGCAAAAATTAAAACTGCTAGTGTACATTTTGCCGAAGGTACAATCAATACTTTTAATAACGTCAAAAGTTTTGTTACAAGAGTCCATAAAAATACTAAAAAGAAATTTAATGATTATATCAGTGATAAAAAAGATGTATCAAAAAAAGTTCAATCGGGAACTAAGCTTTGCAATGCTATGGAAGAAGTGTATGGTACTAACAAAGAAAAACATCTCGATTATCAAATTGTTAATCGAACCATCAACATTAAAGAAGGAGTATGTCAACAAATAAATACTGCTAAAACTAAAATTGTTGAAGTAAGCAAAAAAGTCGTTGATAAGATAAAAGAACCATTTGATAAGCTTAGAAATAGTGCTCATGATGAAGTTCGAAGAGAAGAACTTCAACGAGAAATAGAAAGAATAAAAGAGGAAAATAGATTGAAACAGGAGGCTATGCATAAAATAAAAGTTAGGGTACCTAATAATTCAGGATATGTTGCCATGGGAGCCTTAATTATTCTTTCTACAATAATTACATCTGCTATTATCTTTATTGTAATTGGTAATATGTTAGGTAGGTGATTAGTGATGGAATTCAATATTGTCAATGAAAATAATGAATTTAAACTAGGAAATATAATTTCCGTATTCAAAATACCAGAAACGAATCGTGAAATTGCTCTCTTTTCCGTTGATGATTTTGATCCAAGTGAATCAAGTGAATCAAGTCTCAACATTGCTTACATCGATACCGATAAAGATGGTTATGATTATATTAGTGAAATTGAAGATGATAATATATACAAAAAAGCGATGAATGTCGTAAAAGAATTAATAGAGGTGATTAATAATGAATGAAAAATTTACTGTAACTGATGAAAATGGAATCAAAAATGAAGCTGAAGTATTAACGGTCTTCGAATACAAAAATAAAGATTATATTGTATATTGTATTGATGCTGATGAGGATAACTCTAATATCTATGTCTCTCGTCTTGTAAAAGATTCTGAAGGCTATGATAAAATTGAAGATATAAATGATGAAACCGAAAAATCAGAAGTTCAAAAAGTTGTAAATGAAATGCTCGATGCTGTAGAAAACTAAAAAATTATCAATAAGAAAAAAAATTTAGAGTACATCAAAATACTCTTTTTTCTTGCACATAAAAACTTTAATAAAGAATACATTCGTCAAAACAAATATTACCAAATATTTAAAGCAAAAATTACTTTTCAATCAAACCCATAAAATCTTTAGGAACATCACTTTTAAAATTAAATACTTTTTTGGTAAGAGGATCCATAATTTGAAGTAAAGTGGCATGAAGTGCTAGTCGGCCGAGAGGATTACTATTTGAGCCATATCGAGAGT
The DNA here is from genome assembly GCA_947630885.1 of uncultured Bacilli bacterium. Taxonomy (GTDB): domain Bacteria; phylum Bacillota_I; class Bacilli_A; order RF39; family UBA660; genus CAG-302. The sequence continues at coordinate 4,406 of CANRJI010000045.1, read as the reverse complement.
CTCCGATAATAGGATGACCTATATCAAACATATGGCATCTAATTTGATTTCTTCTTCCTGTAGAAATATAAATTTTAAGAAGCGAATATTTACTATTATTAACTATTTTTTCATAATCCGTTACTGAAAATAAGCCATCTTTCCCTTTAGAAGAATAAACTTGCAAACTTTTATTTTGCTTTAAGTAAGATTCAATATGTCCGTGACTTTCTGTTATACCTTCGACGACTGTAACATATTCTCTTATTTTAGCTATTTTATTCCAGTTATCTTGATATAATTTCTGTATCATTTGATTTTTAGCAAACATAATAACCCCAGACGTATCATAATCCAACCGATGGATAATAAAAACTTTTTTACCTTCTTTTCTCAAATAGTCAGATACTTGTCGATATAAAGTATTCTCCTTTTCTTTACGATTCGATATCGTAAGTAATTTAGTAGGTTTATCTAATACAATAATATTTTCATCTTCATAAATGATTTTCAAGGAAGGATTTCTTTTATCAGAATTACCAAAAGAAATAACGTCACCAACTTCTAAAATATAATCATGATTATTAACAACTTTATCATTTACTAAAACGCTATTGCTTTTAAGTAATGTTTTAATATTATTTTTTGATTTATAAGTAATATTTTTCCTCAAATAATTATATAATTTATCTTTTTCTTTAACAACTAATTTTTCCATAATAAGTCTCCTAAATATATTATACTAAATTTAATAAAGAAAAAAAAGAACTATTTATTTTGATTAATAACTTCTCTTCCCTTTACTGAAGTAGTAACTAAAATATAACCATTTTCCAATCACTTTCTTGCTCATAAATGGCAAGGAATTAATTATAGCATAGCTAAAGTATTAATATCAAGCTAAAAAAATAAGCACAAGATAAGAAATCATATTATTATATATTATGTCAATAAAATACCATTAATATATAGGAAATAAAAAAAGAACATAAACATATACTTATGTAGGTGAGATTATGAAAAAATGTCTCTTTTTTATAATAGTATTACTTTTATCACTACCTATTTCCGCAAGCGTATCCGCAAGTACTAGCAGTGCTTCATCATATGTTCTTATGGATATGACAACTGGTAGGGTATTGGCATCAAAAAATATGAATAGTAAAAAACTAATTGCTAGTATTACGAAAATAATGAGCTCAATAGTCGCCATCGAACGAGGAAATTTAGATGAACTTATTACTGTCGACGATAGTATTTCCAAAGCATATGGTTCAGGAATTTATATCGAAGTAGGTGAAGAAATAACTTTAAGAGACTTACTTTATGGCCTCATGCTTCGAAGCGGTAATGACGCTGCTTCGATGATTGCAAGTCATATTGCCGGAAGCGAAGAAAAATTTGTTGAGCTAATGAATGAAAAGGCCAAAGAATTAGGAATGAAAAATACAACCTTTTATAATGCCAGTGGCCTTCCAACTCCTCATGGAAATTATTCTTCGTGTTACGACATGGCTCTTTTAACAAGATATGCCATGAAAAACCCTGAATACCAAGAAATAGTTAAAACGAAGAAACATCAAGTCGTAACCAATAAAAAAACCTATATTTGGAATAACAAAAACAAACTATTACGTTACGATTACATAACAGGAGGGAAAACTGGTTATACTGAAGAGTCCGGTCGTACTCTTGTTAGTACTGCATCAATTGATGGAATGAATCTTGTCGTTGTAACGATAAGAGATTCTGATGATTGGAATACTCATTTAGAATTATATAAATATGCTAAAGATAATTATTTTAGTTATAAAGTTTTAAATAAAAATAAGTTTACTTTACTAGGAGATACCTATTATCAAGACGCCACCTTTTATATTAAAAATAATGTCTACTTACCATTAAAAAAAGATGAGAAAAGAAATTTAATAAGCCATATCATTTTAGAAAAAAAAGAAAACTATCAAGATAACGAAAAAGTGGGTAAGAATCAAATCTACTTAGGAGACACCTTACTATATGAAGAAGATATCTATATCATTAATAAGAAAAATGTGACTTCTAAAAATATATTTACTAGAATAAAGGATTGGTTTAATGATTAGTTACCTTTTTGCCCTTTTTATTATTCTCGGGGTCGTAGTAGGTATTATCAAAGGAGATTCATCGCTAACCAATAATTTACTTTCTAGTGGAACAAAAGCTATAGAAATGATTTTTGATTTAGTTCCTTTATTATGTCTTTGGTTGGGAACAATGAAAATTGCTGAATCTTCTGGCCTATTAAAAATCGTCTCTCAAAAATTATCCAAATATATCAAAGTTATCTTTCCCGAAATTCCTGATGGCCATACCGCTATCGGATACATATCTTCAAATATTGTTATGAATATGTTAGGACTAGGTAATGCCGCTACACCATTTGGCTTAAAAGCCATGCGTGAATTAAAAACACTAAATAACGACCGTGACGAAGCATCACGCAGTATGATAACATTTTTAGCTATTAATACTTCATCAGTTACCCTTATTCCCACTACCGTCATAAGTTTAAGACTCGCTTCCGGTTCAGCAAGTCCGACAGATATAGTAGGAGTAACAATAATTACAACTATTTGCTCTACACTAATGGCCATAATTATCGATCGTATTTTCTATTTTTTCTGGAGGCGCCGTCATGGTTAATTTTATCATTCCTGTCGTTGTTATGATTATTATAATATATGGTCTTATCAAAAAAGTTGACCTTTTTGATACTTTTCTAGCAGGGGTCAAAGAAGGTCTAGAGACCTCAATTAATTTATTTCCAACTATTTTTGCCATGCTACTTGCTATAACCATGCTGACGAGTAGCAATATAATAAGTAATTTCAGTTCCCTACTAAGTCCGCTACTAAGTCATTTAGGTTTTCCTTCTGACCTTTTACCTTTAGCCCTTTTAAGGCCAATATCAGGTACTAGTAGTCTCGTTATTTTAAGCGATATCTTAAAAATTCATGGGCCAGATAGTTATATTGGCCACATTGCTTCTGTAATGCAAGGATCAACCGATACAACTATTTATATAGTAAGTATGTATTTTGCTAGTATCGGCATAAAAAAAACAAAATATTCTCTCGCCGTAGGTTTACTAGCGGATTTCTTTAGTGTTATATTTTCAGTAATTATGGTAAGATTATTTTTTTAAACTAACTTTATTTACAAAAAGATAAAAATATAGTAATATTATATATGAAAAATGAAAGAGGTAAGTTATGAAGAAAAAATTAATAATCGTATTACTAGTATTTGTATTACTACTTTCAGGGTGTGATTTTACTAAAGATAGCATGGAGGATATAACCATATATACAACCATATATCCTGTCAAATATTTAATTGATAGCCTTTATGGTACCAATTCAACTATATATAGTATTTATCCATCAGGAATTGATACTAATGAATATGAGTTATCCAATAAAAAATTAAAAGAATATGCAAATACCGACTTATTTGTTTTTAATAGTCTAGATCGCGATCGTGATTTTGCCGTCAAAATGATTAATATCAATAAAAAACTAAAAATTATTGATATATCCCTTGGAATGACTTACGATAACGATATTGCAGAATTATGGCTCAATCCTTATAACTACTTAATGATGGCTCAAAATACCAAAAATGGCTTACTTGAATATATTGATAATCCTTATCTAATATCTAATAATGATAAAACTGGTATCGAAGATCGTTATAACGAATTAAAATATAATTTGTCAAAACTTGATGCCGATATGAAAGAAAATATGTCTCTCGCTAAATATAAAACGATTGTCGTCGATGATGATTTATTTAAATTCCTGGAAAAATACGGCGTTAAAGTTATCTCACTCGAAGAAAATGATAATCTAAATGAAAATACCTTAAATGAAGTCCGTAAATTAATAAATAATGGTGAAGTAAAATATATTTTCTCAGCAAATACAGAAACAAATGCTACATGTCAAAAATTAATTGAAAATAATAGTGCTGAGTTAGTAACTATCAATGCAATGAAAACAATTGATGGGGGAGTAACTAATTCAAATGAAAACTATATGACTATTATGCATAACAATATTGACTTGTTTGATAAAGAATTATATAAATAACATAAAAATGCTTGATTTAAATATAAAAATGTAATATAATGATATTACATTTGACGGCGAAATAGCTCAGTTGGCTAGAGCGTTCGGTTCATACCCGAAAGGTCGTGGGTTCGACCCCCTCTTTCGCTACCATATGATAATTACTAGATAATATTATCTAGTTTTTTAATGATTAAAAGAAGGTGTAGTTATGAAAACTGATGACTTTGATTATTATTTACCAGAAGAATTAATTGCTCAAGTACCCCTTAAAAATCGCGAAGAATCACGCCTCTTAGTCTTGGAAATGGTCTA
>CANRJI010000044.1 GCA_947630885.1 uncultured Bacilli bacterium | reverse complement strand
ACTTCATCCTCCTAGATTAATTTTATCAAATTTTGTACAACTTGACTTATCTAGTTTTTATTATAAGAGTCTTTCCAAATACTTTTATTTTTCATTATATCACCATTATTAGTATGGAAAAGGAAGTTATCTTAATACGAAAGAATGCATTTTTAGACATAAGAAAAAGCCTTTATTTAAGGCTTTCATATTTAAAATGGTCGGGAAGACAGGATTTGAACCTGCAACCACCTGGTCCCAAACCAGGTGCTCTACCAAGTTGAGCCACTTCCCGACTGGTGGAGAATGAGGGATTCGAACCCTTGACCCTCTGCGTGCAGGGCAGATGCTCTAGCCAGCTGAGCTAATTCCCCAGGGACAGTATAAATTATATCAATTATTTATACTGTTGTCAATATTTTTTAATAATTTTTCACAATAAACAATTGTAAATCTTAAACGGGTTGATTAAAGGGGTGATATGATTCACCAAGGTATATTCGCGTTGTTAAAGAAGCAGGTAATTGTGCTTCTAATGCTGGATGGCTCCTTCTATTTTGAAAGCTATGACTCCAGAAATGTACGTATCATTTTCTTCAACACTAATGGTACCATCATCACCTCTATATTTAGCAGCCTTACAGATTTCTTCTTTTACGTAGCAGACTTCAACGCTTCCGTTTTTACTAAAGTTATGGTGTTACCCTCTCTTAATATTTCATCAATAAGTTTGACTTCGGAATATACTTCTAATTTATTGTCATACCACTTCCTATATAGGGAGAGTTCTGCTTTTTCTCCGAGATTGTTCCCATTTGAACTTTTAGTCGTATTGAAAGAAAAACTATAGCCACTATTTAACCCATTCTTACCGCTATAATTACAATAGCCATTGGAATAAGTTGTTACACATAGTATACCGTTAATCTATCCGCGACTTCACAATCAAGTTTCTTGGTAGTAACTTGAGTCGAGCTACTCTCCCATATGGCACATAAATTGTAATCTGACCATTTCAACGTCCCATTGCTTACCTGGAGTATATACAACATTACCTTTACTACTAGCTTCCAATCCTAAGGATTTATAACCATTTCTTGTAGGGTTACCATAGATAAATTTATTATTGTATAATGGCATAATCATAATGCTTGACAGATGGTAACCTGTACTACCGTTGTCACGGTATGTTATGGAATGAGTATTAGGTTTCCAATTTACTCCTAGCGTAACTGTGCAATCATCGTCAGTAACATTACAGAAATCATTTGGACTATAAGTAGTAGTTTGTGAAAAAACTTGGTTTATAAAAGGTTGCACTAACCACTGACGAAACGTTATCCGAAGAGTCTTTGCAAGCTAAATAATATGTTCCAGAATCATTTATTGCTTGTGTAATAAACATAGAATTTGTTTTAGAAATGCTACTATAAGATGTTGACGAAGATGGATAACTATTGCCAAAGTAATAACTTACTACTTCACCACTATCGGTGCAAGAAAGAGTCGCAGTTTAACTCGGCGTTATGCCGTTCGTACTGCTTATATTAGCGGTAGGTCAAGAATTATCTCGCCATATTGCATATAAAGTTCGAGAATTATTTTCAGCATAATCATCGCCGGGATGATAAATAGGTTCCGTCGATGTACTACTTGCTCCCCAACCTAGAAATTCGTCAGTTCCCTTTGTTGGTACAGTATTACTTAATTTTGAATTAACACCATAGTACTTTGTTTGGGTACTTGGTCCATTAATTCCACCATTAAGGTTGTAACTTATAGTATATGATGTACGATTAAACCACATCGTATATGTTGAATTAGAAGTAAGCGTTTTACTAGATGTTGTTACTGATGCTAACGATGATGAAGGCGCTGATGTACTCCACCCTTTAAATGTCGAATTAGATGGTGCTGTATATAGACTAGAATATGTAAGATTTGTACCATAAGGAGCGATATATACACTAGGTGATTCTACTTGATCATAATTAGATGTCGTAAACGAGTTTATAGTTCCTACTCCATTAAACAGCATGTTGTAAACAGTATATGAATAAAGCACAATATTAACGGGGTCAGAAACATTGCCAGCGCTATCTTTGCAAGATAAATAGTATGTACCAGCTTGATTTACACTTTCATTCTTGAGGAATGTATTTGTTGAAAGCGCTGGAGAGTATTGTGTTTGTAATGTCGGAGCTTTATTACCAAAATAATATTCAGCAACATCAACATTATCAGTACAAGATAATATTACATCTTGACTAGAAGATTTTAATTTACTTTCTGACGTTAGATTAACTTTAGGGGGCACTGTATCATTATCATTCGGAGTAATATTCCAAGTCAATTCTTTGGTACTAGTATCACCATCGTTCCAACAATAATTCTTTTTTGGTGTAACTTGAACTTTATAAATTCCTTCTTTAGTTCCTCTTACACTTCCGGCAATATCAACATGAAATCCACCAGTTACGCCGACAAATTCATTGCCAGTATAAGAATGATCAGATATATTTGGAAGAGTTGCGGTATTTTGGCACCTTATAACGACATCACCGGTATTATTGTAACTAATGGCATAATTAGAAGTTATATCATTGCCATCAACATCTTGAATTTTTATTCCACCAGAGGAAATTTTTCCGGTACCAACTTCGACAATACTTGATGTTAAATTAGGAAATTCAATATTATCGCCAGTAATTAATCCATTGACAGAAACATCATCAATAGTATTTGAAATTTTTTGGCCATACATAATGTTTTGACTTAAAGTAGTGATTGATAAACTTTTTTTATTAATATCGCAACTAACTTTTTTGGCATCAGTAGAGCCGTCACGCCACTTATAACCATTATTTAATCTAGCAGTTACTACATAGATGCCGGCATTTTTTCCAATGTTATTTAACAAATTATAGTTAGCATTTTCATTTATTAGTGCTTGATTATTACCGTTATAAGTCAATTGATTGCAATTTGGGATATCAATAGCAATCCATTCACATGAATTTTCATTGCCTGTTATTCGCACTAAGGGTTTTTTTGCTTTGGTAGTAAGTTCAATTTTAATACTAGCACTAAAATGTTTATTCAAATATTTACTTTGTTCTAAGGCTGGATCACATCCTGCAATATCACCAGGGCACGACTCACTTATCCATAATAAAAAGGTGTACTTATCGGTATTTAATGTTAAATCTTCTTGACTTTCAGTAAGGACAAGGCGATTATTATTCATCGTATCAAAGGTTGGAGATAAGGTTCCTTCAGAGAGAAATTCTCCATTTTTATATAAACGCCAATTGACATCAGAAGTTCGTAGTTCACAATCAATATCAATATCGTGAAGAGCGATATCGTATATTGTACCTTCAGGATTATTTTTATTTCCCGTCACATTAAAAGTTGCTTTTAAAACACGTTTATCACTGACATCTGGGCCATTTACTAAATTATCATCAATTGGTAACATATTACCATTATTAATAATCTCTGATCCATTTTCTTTTTCATCATAAGTAATTGTTGCATCAATAGGAATAGTTGTCGCATCGATAGCAATAGGATTAAAGGTTCCAACATTAACAGCAAAAGCAATACCTATCGTTCCAAGGACAATGATAATACCTAAAGCAATATATAATTTAGCATTATTTTTTACTATTTTCATTATATTTTTCATAATTCACCTATTTGTAAATAATTGGTAATTTACCATATTTTATAAGATGATAGGGCTTATTTAAAGCTCACTCTATCTTTAAGATAATAATAACATAAATTATTATATAATTCAATAGTTTTATAGTTCAACTTTCTTTGATGTACTTTTAAAATAAACATCGTAAAAGCAAAATAAAAAACAAAGGGTACAATGAAATTACTCTTTGTTTCTAATATTTTTATTGTTGTTCTAAATTATTTGAATATATTTTTTAATAATTTTATCTAGTTTCGCAAACGCTAACTTGTTTTTTATCTTTTCCAAGTCTAGAGTATTTTACATATCCAGAAATAGTTGCATATAAGGTATCATCGCTACCTCTTCCAACATTTGTTCCAGGATGAATTTTAGTTCCTCTTTGACGATAAATTATTGAGCCAGCACTTACATATTCGCCATCAGAAGCTTTTGCTCCAAGTCTTCTACCAGCAGAATCTCTTCCATTACTAGTAGATGATTGGCCTTTCTTGTGGGCAAATAATTGGATATTAAAGAACATTAATTTATTCATTATTTTCCTCCTTAATTTGTATGTTTGATGGATATGCTAGTTCTAAATCTTTAAGATTAGAAATCATACTTTCGATAATTTTAGTTGTAACGATATCATGCTTCTTTAATTCGATAGAAAGGCCATTAGTATCATCGTAATTTAAACTTGTATCATCGATTGATAGACAAGCATTAACAGAAGTTATGACCGTACTACTAACCGCCGAGCAAACTATATCTTTACCAAAATCATCATACATAGCATGTCCGGTGATAATTATTTTTTCTAAATTACCACTTCTTTTTTTGATTTTTACTTTAATCATAAAAGCACCTATTTTATTTTTTTAATCTCTACTTTAGTATATGGTTGTCTATGACCTTTAGTAACTCTAGTAGATCTCTTATTAGGTCTATATCTAAAGATTTTGATTTTCTTTTGTTTACCTTGTTTTAAGATAACACCTTCTACTTTAGATGCAACATAAGGATTACCTACTGTTTCACCGGCCATTAAAACTTTATCGAAAACTACCTTGTCGCCTTCATTTCCTTCTAGTTTTTCAACATAGATAACAGAACCTTCAGTAACATAGTATTGTTTTCCACCAGTTTCAATAATTGCTTTCATTTCTTTACCTCCTTACATATATTTTTAAGACTCACTTTTAAGGTGTCCTAAGGAACTTATACCTTTTCAATGTGGTTGAGTAATCAACTCGAGGTCTTCAAAACAATACAATAATAGCATATTTTTTATCTTTAGTCAAACAAAATCAGGGCTTTTCTAATACTTTTTTGTATTCTTTACGACTTTAGAAGAAAAAAAGTTATCGAGGTACTCTTTCTCAGGGATAATTTTATTTTTATAAAGGAAAAAATGGGTTTTATTTTTATGCATTTTATGAGGGTCATTAATAATTTTATGTCTTTTATAAGGAAAATGATAAAGATGCCTTTCCAAGAGAAATCTTTGATATAGATAACTCAAAGTATAGTAAAATTTATAGATGTTATTTAAGAGGATACCGATGACAAAAATAAAACTATAATTTTTTTCATACATATTACTTACGAGAAGAAAGATGATAGTAATAAGAGAGATAAAAGCAGTAAGATGATTAGATAAATTATAGTTTAGATATTTGGAAAGAAGAAGATTTAATATTTTAGAACCATCTAAAGGAACAATGGGTAATAAATTAAAGATAAGCATACTATTTTGATACAAGTTAAAAAGATGATAGATATATTCTCTTATTATCCCCTCTCGAAAGAGAAAGTAAATAATTAGATAGTAAATGGTTTGAAAAAGAAGACCGGATGAGGCAATAAGTAAATCTTTATTAATATCGGAATTGACAATGCTATCTAATTTAGTTAAACCACCATAAGGATAGATGATAATTTTTTGAATTTTTATTTTAAAAAGAGAGGCTACAGATGCATGGCCTAATTCATGAACTATAATGAGAGAAGTAAAAACGAGAAGATTAGAAAAATGGCCAGTCAAGACAAGACCGAGAGCCATAATAAGATAGGTATAGTGAAATTCTATTTTAGTTAAGATATTCTTCATAATCTAAATATTCTTCTCCTTTACTAAAAAGAAGATATAATTCTTTATTTACTTCGCCAACAAGTGCTCCTTTTTCGACATAGTCATATAGTTTAAGAGAAGTACTACTGATATTACCATACCAATAATAGATACCTTCAAGTGATTCAATGATAACAGTCTTACCATAGTTTTCTTTATCACCTAAAAAGACGACCATTCCTTCCGCGAGAGATGGAACTAAATAACTATCGTCAACGGTTAATTTAACGCCATCATAATAAACGGAAAGATTACGATAATTTAATTTTTCATTAAAGACTTCCGTAACGTTATTTTCCTTTTTGATTGGTAAAAGGCCTCCTAGATACTTGTTATATATTTTATTTATTTGAGTGAATGATATGTTACTTTCGAAAAAATAATTAGATATTTTTTCTTTAAGTGAGGTATTACTTTTATAGATAATAGATATAGATACGAGAAAGGCAACGACAATTAGGCATCTAATAGAAAGACCAATAAAATATTTTTCGGTTTTACTTTTTTCTTTTTTGTGATTCTTATTTATTATTTTGCTATATTTATTAGGATCAATCTCATTCATTTTTATCACCAATTAACTATATGAGCAAGAGAAATTAAAAAGAACACTTCATCTTAAATAAAGTGTTCTTTTTTTAAGCTTTTGGCGATTTGGTTTTTACTTTAGGATCATTATAGATTTGAACTACATCTGGTCTAATTGTTTTAACAACGATACTACGGTCCAAGTAAGCTTCTTGTTCTTCTTTAGTAAGTTCATCATATACATAACATAATGACCACTTTAAAGCTGTTCCGCGATGAGTTAAAGGTAACTCTGCGACATAATATTCGTCATTTTTACTATGCCAAAGCATTCTTGGCAAACAGGACATATTTTTTATTTCTTCATTAGATAAATTGTTAATTTCCTCTCTAAATAAACGACCATTTCTTCTAACGGTTATAAATCTTACATAGGGAACAATTCGCATTGTCATTTCGTTTTCCATAAATCTTATCCTTTCAGTTATTTTAAATATCGAATTTTGATATCCGTAACAAAGTCATCATCTTCAAAAAAGAGACCATTTAACTCTTTCTTATCATAACTTAAAACAAGTGAGTTATTTTCAATATACATTGTAATTATATTATCAAAATCAGAAATTATACGTTCGATATATTCATTTTTCTTTCGTGCAATATCATTTTTGGTAAGAGAGATATTGGTATTTTTATCAATGACAATTTGGCCATTGGAAATAAGAATATCTTCTTCGTATAATTTTTCAGCAATATATTTTTTGGAGTAATTATACTTGGTTAGTAAATCATCAGTTGTAAGGAGACGATTAGTTCCTAAATCGATATTGATAGCAAGTAAGTAAGTGCGATTTTGATCGGGAAAGATATTTTCATCGAGAGTAAAATCAATTCGATAGAGGACGGATAGAACCGCTCCTGTAACAAGAGCTTTATAACTACTAGAGGCAGTACTTACAGGGCGATAGTTAGAAGTGCTTTTCGTTTCGCTATAATAACCACTGACATAGTCAATTAGTTCTTCTTCAGAAGTTAAGAAGGCATTTACGATATTACTATCAAGATTTTTGAATTTTATTTTTGAGACATCAATGCTGCTATAAACATCACTATAATTACCAAAATTAACAGGGACTACTTCGACATAATCGCTAGCATTATAACTTACATATCTATTTACTTTATCTTTACCATATCCTTGTTTGTCAAAGACATAATATAAGATAGAAGCTGCCGCAATCATAAAGATAGCTGCGCCAAAAATTAATAGTTTACCACTTTTTTCACTCATAGTACCACTCCTATTTAAATTATACTATAACCATAAAAAAAAGTAAATGAAAAGTCTATCTTGGGAGATAGACATAGTTTTGGCCATTTTCGACACTTAGGTTTCTTTGATTACAATTAATTATGACCACAGTGGTCAGAATCAGTAATAAATAAAATATTATTACTCCCTTATTTCTTTCGATATATTCCATATCTATCACTCTCCTTACATTATGTATATTAGCACATACTTTTGTTCGTGTCAATTAAGAAAATAAAAAAAGCGAATATTTGTTTGACATTTTACATTTTATGTGTTAAGATGATAATGAAAGGAGTTTATATATGGTTAAAGAAAAACTTACAAAGAAGCAAAAAGATATTTTAGAGTATATAAAGAAATTTTCGGCAAGTAAAAAATATCCTCCTTCTATTAGAGAGATAGCCGCGAACTTTAATTTAAGTTCTCCCGCGACGGCACATGTCCATGTTAATAAACTTATCGAAAAGGGATATTTGAAAAGAGGAACAACAAGTAATCATATGCTTGAAATACTTGTTCCTAATGAATTTGAGCAAGAAAAAGAAGATGTCGTAACAGTTCCTTTGCTTGGAAAGGTAACAGCAGGTAATCCAATCGAAGCTATTGAAGTACCTGATGAAGTTATCAGTTTACCATCTTATTTACTACCAAAGAAGAAAGAAGTAT
>CANRJI010000043.1 GCA_947630885.1 uncultured Bacilli bacterium | reverse complement strand
TGTAACATAATATTAATATAATTTAAGTGACCTTTAATGCCATCGTCATTGCGAAAAATTTTTATTCTATTTTACTGCAAATTATTAGTTGTACTTGTCAACGATAAGGTTTTTTGATATAATATTTATATATTTTGAAGGAAGGGTGAATGGTTATGGAAAAAGACGTTCAAGATTATTTTGACGAACTTGACTTGGCAAAAGAAGTGTTAAGAACTGTTGACAAAGGAAGGCGCGAAACTGAAGGCAAATTGAAGATGCTACAAAAAAAAAGGGAAGAAATAAAACTTCGAATTGACATTATAGAAAATAAGATTATTCCTGTTAGATTCGGTGATTTATTAACGGAATTATCTAGTTTACTAGGTATAAAACCAGATCAATTAAAGGCAGAATTATTTTTGGATATGGCTTATTATAAAAGAAAGCCTATTACCCCAGGTATTTTAAGAAAGATTGTAAATACTTATTATTCATCGCAACTTATATATGTTATTGCTTCAGATGATGGAAATATTAAATATAGTGGTATTACTGCTCCTAGTGAACTTGATGAAGAACAGTTAGATGGCAAAAGTCTTCGTGAGCATTGTGGTTTGGAAGTTAAAGAACCAATGCTAGTAAATACTCCCTTTAAAATGCCTGCTTTAACTGATATTGATGATGTAATCTTAAAACTTAAAATTAGTACGCTAAGGCAAAGAGAAGATGAAAATTATTTTTATCCGAAAAATTTATTTATTAGAGCAGTTGATAGATGTAATTTAAGAAGAAAAGATGTTAAACATAAAGTAAGAAAACTTGATAGTGATGGAAATAAAAAAGATTAGTAAAAAGTAATTATTTTCTTAATAAAAAAATGAGTCCCGAATCTATATATAATAGAAACGGAACTCTTTTTATTTAAAACTAATCTTTTTCTTTGTTTCCTTTGATATTGATAATGTTATAGTTACTAAAGTCAAGTTTGGCTATTGTTTGTAAATATTCTTGGTAATTAAGACTTTGAGCAAATTCTAACGTATCTTCGTATGGATAATCAAACATTTCATAATTTTCAATTGTTGGTAAAACAAATTGGGGGATACTATCTTTTCTTACAGATAAACTAAGAATAGAACTTTTTTTAGCTAAGTCAAATAAATGTTTTTCATTTTCTTCATTGTAAAGAGCATCTTTTACCAAGTTAATATATTCGCTTTTCTTATTTATCATAGCTACTATTTCAATGATGGTATTTCCTTTTAAATTATAGACATAGGGATTGATGTTTCCCGTAATAATATCTAATTTTTTTAGTTTTTCATTAAGAGGAGAAAAGAAAGAAAATCGAACAGCAAGAAGGTAATTTAAATACCAGTCCAGTTTATATCTTTCATAATTTGATAAATGACTAGTATTTATTTTAAAAGAAAGAACAACTTCATCTAGTTTACCATATGTTATTACACTTTCTTTTATATATATTTTGTGGTTATCGACTGGTAAATACTGTCTTTCGGTGTCTCTTTTAAAAGATATTTTTTGATATATTGACTTAATGTATTCTAATATTTCTTTTTCATCAAAGGAACCAGCGACGACAAGAAGCTGATTTTTAGGAGTGTAAAAATATTCATATACTTCTTGAAGATATTTAGCGGAAGCTTTTTTTACGGCCGTTTTAGTACCGGCAGTACGTCTTTTAATATCGAAAAGGCTTCGCATTTTAGCACAATATATTTTTAGTCGTTCATCATTTTGTTCATCTCTTATTTCATTATATACAGCATACTTTGTCTTATCTAAAGATTCAGTATTAAATGTTATATGGTAGATACTATTTAATAAAAGACTTAAGCATTCTTTAAAATTTTTTACAGTGTCAAAGTAGTATTTAGTACTTTCTGGATCAGTTATTCCATTAGCGTCAGTTGCTTCTTTATTCCAAAGATTATTTAATAAATTACCACATTGGTTTTGTTCACAAACGTAGTGTTCTAAGAGATGGGCTGTTCCGGGAAGGACTTTTTTTGTTTTGCCTTCACTATCTTGATATTCTTCTGTATATCCACCAAAATAAGTTTTAAGTTCGACATGGTTAGTCATTTTTTTGGGGTCGGAATAAATAAGAACAGTTAAACCATTATCTAAAATTATAAACTTACTATTATTCATTATCTTCACCTACTCCTACATAAATTGATGCTAAAACTAAACGATTGGTAATAAAGTTTTTTATTTCTTCAGGCGTTACATCTTGAACTCTTTCATAAAAAGCTTTATCTTTATATTCAATGTATTTATCAACATGATCATACATGATATCATATAGGTCTTCTTTTATTAATTCATGATTTAATTTGGCATCATCTAAAATACCAGAAAGTTTACTGGCAATGAAATCAGTCGAAGTAACCTTTTTCATAATTTCTTCGATTTTTTCTTTGACCTTATCGATATTTTTCTTACCAGTAAGCGACCAAAGGCTTAAACTTCCAAAACTAGTGCTAATTTTTACACTACCACGATACATGAGGTCATTTTCAAGGCGAAGAGTATCGAAGAGAAGACGTGATTTATTGGAATCCAATAAATCAGCAATAAGGGCTAAAAGATCAGCATCGCGTTGACAAGACATATTTTTGACTTTATAATTATAACAAATACCACTTGATTTGAAAGTGCTTGTTTCGGTTACTTCGAGAACTTTATCAGGCAACTCTTGGCAGTAACTTGTATATTTCTTTTCAAAAGTTATTACTTCTTCCCTATTTTCTAAAAGAATATCTTTGATTTTTTGAGAGGAAGTAAGGGGATCGACATTACCAATTAAAAAGATAATTGGTGAAAAACTTATTATTTTTTGATAATACTCATATAGGTTAGAAGGTGTTACACTATTTAAAAGATTTGGATTATCAGCGAGGATGCCACTCAAATAATTATTTTCATCGAAAGTTTTAACATTTCGATAGTAATAATACCAGAGGACATCTTTAAAATCACAAGAAATTTGATCTTTAATAATGTTAATGGTATCTTCTACTTCACGGCTTGGAAAAACGCCATCAACAGTATAAGGATGATAGATAACTTCTCTAACAAATTTTAGATTATCTTCAAGAACATCTTTTCCGAGACTCGCAGGAGATGGAAAAGATACTAATACTTCAAAAAAGTAATTGTTACCAATATTAGAAATTTTTTTATCTAAGCTCAAGCAATAATTATTTACTTTAGCTTCATAAACTTTTTTATCGGTATCATAAGTGATACTTTTATCTAAATTTAAGCTTTTTAACACTCTAAGTTTGGGAATATCTTCTTTCTTTATAGGGAAAGAAATGAAAAGATAACATTTTTGGAAATCTTTATTGACGACAATTACGGGGTCATTATTTTTTTTAAATATACTACTACTCATTACATACTCCTTCTGCTATGTATTATATTTAAATCTTAAATATTTGTCAATTATTCGTTTTAGACGAAATGTTTAATATACATCTCTATGAAAATAAAAAAAGGATTATTTGTATCCTTTTTTCAGGCCGTTGACAAAGTCGGTTTTTCAAACCGGCTTTGTCAATCGGCTTTTTTAATCTCCCACTTTAGTACTAAAAAAAGAGTGAATTTGAATTTTTAATATCAAATAACACTCAATTTTTAACTTTCTCTTCCACTTTTAGAATTTTCAAATTTTGGTTTTTACTAAAAATGTAGTTTGTCAACAGTCTGAAAAAAGGATTATTTGTATCCTTTTTTCTTGTATTCATCATACAATTCTTTAAATCTGGTGAAGTGAACGATTTCTCTTTGGCGTAAGAAAAGTAATGGACCTAAAACGTCAGGATCATCAGTTAAGTTTATTAGGTTTTCGTAGACTGCCCTTGCCTTTTCTTCAGCGGCCATGTCTTCGGATAAATTAGCGACTGGGTCTCCAACTGAAGAAAAGTATGATACGGTAAATGGTGTCCCGTTAGGATCAGTTGGATAGATGTCTTTACCATGTTCAGCATAATGACCCGCAAGTCCGGCAGCTTTTATTTCTTCGACTGTAGCATCTTTCATAAGCTGATAGAGAATGCTCGAAATTATTTCAACGTGAGCTAGTTCTTCAGTACCAATATCGGTAAGCAAAGCTTTTCCTTTGTCATCAGGCATAGTATATCTTTGATTTAAATAACGAAGGGCTGCCGCTAGTTCACTATTGGCTCCACCATATTGGGAAAGCATATATTTAGCTAATTTTAAATCTTTCTTTTTGATATTAACTGGATATTCCAGTGTTTTTACATATTTCCACATTATTTTTGTCCCTCCCAAGGCCAAGGGTCGTTAATCCAAGTCCAACCTTTTGTCATAAGTTCGCCATCAATAGTAAGTGGTCCATATTTACTTTCAAACATTTTACATAGTTCTTTTTCTTGCTTAGCATATTTATCAAAGTCATTTATGGCTTTGGTATCAGTAGGATGCGTATCAAGATATAGGTCTAAATCAATCATGGCAAATTTGAGTTCTTGAAGCTGCATAAGCATATCTTCTCTTTCCGTTGAAGCTTTTAATTCAGCGGGTTGATAATTTTTGTATTGGTCATACAAGTCTCCAAACATATTTCCTCTTTTAAAGCCTTCATAGGAATCTAAAAGGGAATTTGACTGAGATGTTACTTGTGATGGCACCGGTTGGGGCATTAAACTTTGATAATTTAAATCCCCGATCATGTTATTGGGATTAGTCATATAATTCATATCACTATATCCGTTTAAATAATTGTAGTAATCGTTATAATTATTCATTTTTTTCCTCCTAAAATAGGTTATGTAAATAGGAAAAGAGTGTATGGGGAAATACCTAATCAAAATAAATTTTATGTTTGTCATCGAAGTAATTTTTGATATTTTAGGCAAATAAAAAAAGAAGTTATTTTTTAGCATCAAACTTCTTTCGCTGTTCAGTATTTAAGATAAATTTTCTTAATCTAATATTTTCTGGAGTTATTTCAACTAATTCATCGGTATTGATATAATCGAGACAGTACTCTAAAGTAAGAGGTCTAGGTCTTTTAAGGACAACAGTATGGTCAGAACCTGCCGCTCTAGTATTAGTTAATTGCTTTCCTTTGACAACATTGATAGCTAAATCGTTATCACGATTACACTCTCCAACAATCATTCCTTCATAAACTTCAGTTCCCGGCTCGATAAACATGACGCCACGATCTTCTAATTGTCCTAAAGCATAAGCGGTCGCTTTTCCTGCTTCTGTAGCAATTAATACGCCAAGTTTTCTTTCAGTCGAAGATATATCTTCAACTGGCATATATTCTTTGAAACTATGATTAAGAATACCATAGCCTTTGGTTAATGTCATGAAATTGGTATTAAAGCCGATTAAGCCACGAGATGGAATGGTATAATTTAATCTAATTAAATCGTTGACATTGGACATATTATCCATTTTACCACCACGAAGTCCTAGTGCTTCAATAACACTACCAACACAGTCATCGCTCACTTCGATTTGAACATCTTCGTAAGGTTCACATTTAACACCATCAATTTCTTTGATAATTACTTCTGGTTTTGATACTTGAAGTTCAAAGCCTTCTCTTCGTAAATTTTCAATTAAAATAGATAAATGTAATTCTCCACGACCAGAAACAATCCATGATTCATTACTTGCTTCTTCTACTTTTAAACTGACATCTCGCTGTGTCTCTTTATATAATCTTTCACCTAATTTTCGAGCACTGACAAGTGTTCCTTCCCTTCCAACAAAAGGACTATTGTTAGTCATAAAGGTCATTTTTAGAGTTGGCTCATCGATACGTAAAATAGGAAGAGCTTCTTCTTTTCCAACATCACAGACAGTTTCGCCAACAGAGATATCAAGCAAACCTGCGACTGCAACAATATCGCCAGCATGGGCTTCTTCGATTTCAATTCTCTTTAAGCCTTCAAAACCAAATAATTTTTGAATACGAAATTGCTTAATAGAACCATCTAAACGAACACAAGATACCATTTCATTAACGCGAATATGTCCCCTTTGAACTTTACCGATTCCGATACGTCCAACATATTCATTATAATCTAATAAGGCTGGTTGAAACTGAAGAGAACCATTTTCATCAGCATCTGGATCTGGTATTTCATCAATAATTAAATTGAAAATATCATCGTAACTTTCTTTTTGGGTATTTATGTCGGGATCTAGACTAGCAGTTCCATTTAAAGCGGAAACATAGGCAACTTTAAAATCTAACTGTTCTTCACTTGCTCCAAGTTCGATAAACAAGTCAATTACTTCATCTAATACTTTATCAACACGGGCTGTTGGTTTATCAACCTTGTTAATGATAACAATTGGTTTAACACCGGCTTCAAGAGCTTTCTTTAGAACGAAACGTGTTTGAGGCATCGTTCCTTCATAAGCATCGACAAGAAGTAAAACACCATCTACCATATTCATTATTCTTTCTACTTCGCCACCAAAATCTGCATGACCAGGGGTGTCAAGAATATTTATTTTATAATCGTTATAATTAATCGATGTCGTTTTAGCTAAAATAGTTATGCCTCTTTCTCTTTCGATATCATTAGAATCCATTGCTCTAACCGCGACTTGTTCATTTTCTCTAAAAGTACCAGATTTTTTAAGTAACTGGTCAACTAAGGTTGTTTTTCCATGATCGACGTGGGCAATAATAGCAATATTTTTTATTTTCATAAGGTACACCTCTTTTTTCCACAAGTCATAAGTATACCACAAAATATTTATTTTGAGAAGTATTTTTTTGAAGGCATTTAAAAAGCCTATACTTTTTATAGTTATAAGCTTGGCTTTTATATTTCTTATTATTTATGATGACGATAATCGATAAAATCTAAAATAATGGTGACAAAAAGATAAACACCAGTTATTTTAAAGACGATATAGACAATGCTCGCTGGAACAAAGATGAGAAGTATACCGAGAATAAGTGATGATATTGATAATACTAAATTAGCTATGCGGTGATAATCAAAATACTTGGTTAAACTACTCGTTGCCATAGCAAATAATAATAGTGATACTAAGATAGGAAGAATTTCTAAGAAAAGAAACTGACCATACTTAAAGACAAACATAGCAATCCATGCTGATATGATTGCCATAATCATATCGGAATAATCTTTTATTTCATAATCTCTATCCATAATGAAACTAATTATTTTAATTACAGCGATGATTGCAAAAATAATAACAAATAGATAATTTATTGTACTTAAAAACTTTTGAGTTGCAAAGACGAGAATAACTGATATAGCAATTCCAAGCAAATAATAAAATCCTGCCGAAAAATTACTTTTTTTCTTCTTTTCAACTTTTTCTAATTTAACGATCTCTCCTTCAACTTTTTCTTTTTTCTTTCTTGCCATTTTTAACACCTCTCTTCATTCGTACTACAAGAATTTATTTTTACTTTAGTTATTTTTTCTTTATAAATATTTATTAATTCGTTATTTTCATTCTCGGTAAGTGGTCTTTCTAAATCTTCTTGTGATGGTACTGTACCTTTATGATAGTCAATAATTTTTCCATCTTTGATGAACAAGACAAGTGGTAAAGATATTGTCTTCTTGTTTGTATTGATTTGATTGCCAAGATGATCTTCTAAAATATAATCATCGGAAGCTTCGTTAAGAAGATTTAATAATTTACTATAAGACGAACTTGCTTTTTGCTCGACAACAACATTATTATTTTCATCTAAAGATAATATTTCTTTTTCTTTATCAATATTTAGATAATATATTTCTTCAATAGGCGTTGAATCAGATGCCTCAAGAAGAGCCGGAACAATATTTCGACAGATAAGATTTTCAGGTGAACCTAGATATATGACACCAGTTTCATTTTCAATAATATTAATCACTTCATCAATTGATGCATATTTTATAATATTGTTCGCATTTATATTGATGGTATTATAGGTCTCTCCTTCAGTAAATTCAACATTGTTTAGAGACTCATACTCTTCTTTAAATCTTTCACCATCAGTTACTTTATGACATCCCGTCAAGCCTATCATTAAAATTAAAGTTATGACTACTAAGTTTGTTATTTTTTTCATACTTTTCTCCTACAAGAATATTTTAACAAATTTGAAAGAAAAAATCTATTATTTTATATAAATATGAAACGAAAAAAAATATTTTGTAATTTAAAAAAAGAAGTGCACAATTGTTGTGCAGTAAGTTTTGTAATCATGTATAATATCTCCTGAGCAATTTATTTGTCATATAAAGGAGGTATAAATACTATGACAAATTATTGTCATCTATCTTATGAAGATAGAAA